>CAIVQM010000489.1 GCA_903908025.1 uncultured bacterium | reverse complement strand
CTTCGCGGTCGACGTGCTGCCCCTCTCGGTGACGGCGTTCTTCGCGAAGGCCGAGGCGACGCTCGCCGCCGCGCCGCCGCCCGTGCCGAGCGAGAAGGCGCCCGTCGAGCGGAAGAAGGCGCCCGTGGCCGCGTTCGAGATCCGCCTGCAGAGCAAGCTGGCGCGCGAGCAGGCGGCGATCCTCGTCAAGGCGCACGCGGCCGCCGACGACTTCCCGGGTGCCGTGCCCGCGGGCGCGAAGACCGTCAGTCGCACGATCACCGTCGACGCGAGCTATGTCGGCCTGGACTCCCATTATGCGTACGCGGGGGCCGGCGAGCCGGTGTGGCGCGGCACGGGCCTCTACGCGGCGCCGGGCGCGCAGGTGACGGTGAAGGTGCCGCCGCTGAGCTCATCGGGGGAGAGCTTGTTCGTGCGCGTGCGATCGGCCAGGTCGGAGATGCGTCGCGCGAGTCCGGCGATGCTGAGGTCGCCGGCATCGCGGATGACGGGGACGAGCAGGCCACGGTCGCTGTCGACGGCGATGCCCAGGTGCTCGGCCTCGAAGTAGGTGACGGTGCCCTCGGCCATGTCGATGGTGGCGTTGACCTGCGGGAACTGCTTGAGCGCCTCGATCGATGCCTTGCAGAAGAACGGCAGGAACGACAGCTTGACGCCCTCGCGTGCCTCGAAGTCGTGCTTGACACGACCGCGCAGGGCGGCGATGCGGGTGACGTCGACCTCGACGACGGTGGTGAGCTGCGCCGCTACCTGCAGCGACTCGACCATCCGCACCGCGATCACCTTGCGCAGGCGGCTCATCTTCTCCGTGCGACCGCGCAGGGGGGATGCGGCGGGAGCGGCGGTGGTCGGGGCCGAAGCGCCTGCTGCGGCTGCGGGGGCTGCGGGGACTGCTGCCGTAGCGGCAGCGGTGGCCTTGATGGCGGCCTCGAGGACATCGGACTTGCGGACGCGACCGCCGACGCCGGTGCCGGTGACCGTGGCCAGGTCGACACCGTGCTGGACAGCGAGGCGACGCACGAGCGGCGTGACATACGCATCGGAGTTGTCGGCTGCGGAGTCGGCGGGTGCAACCGGTTCGGCGACAGCGGGCGCGGCGACAACGGGCGCAGGTGCAGTGACGACAGGGGCTGCGACAACGGGGGCGGGTGCTGCGGGTGTGGCGGCGACCGGAGCAGCAGGTGCTGCCGCGGTCGACCCGATCATCCCGAGCTGGGCGCCGACGGCGACGGTCTGATCCTCGCCGATCGTGATCGACAGCAGCACGCCCGAGGCGGGCGACGGGATCTCGGTGTCGACTTTGTCGGTGGACACCTCGAGCAGGGGCTCATCGGCGGAGACGGTGTCGCCCACGGCCTTCAGCCAGCGGGTGACGGTGCCCTCGGTGACGCTCTCGCCCAGGGCGGGCATGACGACGGCGGTGCCGGGGCCAGCGGCCGCGGGAGCAGCGGCCGGCGCGGGTGCGGCAGGTGCCGGGGGAGCGGCAGCCTCTACGGGGGCAGGCGCCGGCTCGGCGGCCGGTGCCGGGGTGGGCTCGGGAGTCGGCACGGGTGCCGGCGCGGCCGAGTCGGCAGCACCGATCTGTGCGAGTTCCGCGCCAACGGCGACGGTCTGGTCCTCGCCGACGGCGATGGACAGGAGCACGCCAGAGGCGGGCGACGGGATCTCAGTGTCGACCTTGTCGGTCGAGACCTCGAGCAGGGGCTCGTCGGCGACGACGGTGTCGCCCACGGCCTTGAGCCAGCGGGTGACCGTGCCCTCGGTGACGCTCTCGCCCAGTGCGGGCATCGTGACGGTGACCGACATCGGTGCTGTGCTCCTTCGGTTCGCGGGTGCGTCAGGCGTGCGCGTGCAGGGGCTTGCCGGCGAGGGCGAGGTGCGCCTCGCCCATGGCCTCGTTCTGGGTCGGGTGCGCGTGGATCAGGGTCGCGACATCCTCGGGGTAGGCCTCCCAGTTCACGATGAGCTGGGCCTCGCCGATCTGCTCACCCATGCGGGAGCCGACCATGTGGATGCCGACGACCGGGCCGTCCTTCTGCT
>CAIVQM010000488.1 GCA_903908025.1 uncultured bacterium | reverse complement strand
TGAGTGCTGAGGCGTACTGCTGCTGGGCGCTGGTGACGGACGAGTTGGCGGTAGCGCACTGATTGGAGCTCGATCCGTAGGTCGAGCAGTCGCTGCTCTGCTTGGCCAGCGACGAGGTGACGGTCTCGGCCGCCTGGCTGACCTTGAGGTTGTTCGTTGTCTCGTCGAGCGTGCCGTTCTGAACGGCCTGGTCATAAGCGGTCTGCGCGCTGCTCACGTCGGCCTCAGCGGCTCGAAGCTGAGCCCACGCATCGGGAGACGGGCAGGCGCTCGCCGGGTCGAGACAGTCGTAGGACCAAGCTTCCTGCGCATCTGCCAGCGCAGTTCGCGCCTGTGCGACCGACTGCTCGTATCCACGCTTATTGAGCTGTGCCGTTGATCGGGCGCTGGTGAGCGACTGAGTGGCATCAGCGACGGACTGGGTCGTCGACTGGGCGCCCGTCACGGCCTGCACGTAGGAGGCACGGGCCTGGGCGAGTGACTGGCGAGCCGCCGCGCTGTTAACGGAGACAAGGGACGTCCCCGGGTGGACGGTGTCACCCTCGGACACGAGGATACGCGACACCGTGCCGCCGTTTGCCAAGGTGAGCTCCAGGGTGCCGGCCGTCTCGACGGTCCCGGTGGCGGTGACGGTCTCGCTGACCGTCCCCGTCTGGACAGTGACCGTTCGACCCGTGGCAGCGACGCTCTTGGGTGCGAACATCCAGAAGTAGGCGCCGACGCCGGCCGCCACGATGACCAGGGCCAGGCCCACGTTGATCCACACGATGCGTCGCTTCATGCCGCCACGATGTTCCATGAACCTGTGACGACCCTGTGAACACCGTGTGGGCCACCTGTGAGGATGCCCGCGCTCGGATTCACAGGAATCTCACAGCGTTCCCACAGCCATCTCCACACATTCCCCGCAAGACTGGCCCGGTGACCCAGATCAAGGCCCCGGAGGCGCGACTGCTGGTCGTCGACGACGAGCCGAACATCGTCGAACTCCTGCAGGCGAGTCTGCGTTTCCATGGCTTCGAGGTCGTGACCTGCCTCGACGGGGCGACAGCCCTTCGTGTCGCCAAGGAGATGAAGCCGGACCTCATGGTCACCGATGTGATGATGCCCGGGCTCAGCGGCTTCGACCTGGTGCGCAGCCTGCGGGCCGACGGCTACCAGTTCCCCGTGCTCTTTCTCACCGCCAAGGACGCTATCGATGACCGCGTCACCGGACTCACCATCGGAGGCGACGACTACATCGTGAAGCCGTTCAGCCTCAGCGAGGTGGTGGCCCGTATTCGTGTCGTTCTCAAGCGCACGGGCAAGCATGAGACCCGTTCGCGGCACGACATCTTGCGGTACGACGATCTGACACTCGATGAGGCCGCACACGAGGTCAGTCGCGGTCATCGCGAGATCAGGCTCTCGCCGACGGAGTTCCGTCTCCTCGCCTATCTCGTCGAGAACGCAGGGACCGTCGTGAGCAAGGCGCAGATCCTCGATCACGTCTGGCAGTACGACTTCGGGGGCGAGATGAACGTCGTCGAGTCGTACATCTCCTACCTGCGACGCAAGATCGACGTGGATGCGGAGCCGCTGATCCAGACGGTCCGAGGCGTCGGCTACGTCCTGCGGAAGGCACGGACGTGATGGGCGCGGGGGCGCGGCGGAGTCTGCGAGTGCAGCTCACCGTCGTGATCGTGGTCCTGCTCTCCCTGGGGATCGTCATCCTCAGCGTGATCGCGACGACTGCTCTTCGGGGGTTCTGGTTCGACCGGGTCGACGAGCAGTTGGCCGGCGGGATGGGACCATTCGCGACGTCGTCCGCGCCGCCGCCACCGGACAACGCGGTGGAGAACCAGCGCCCTCGGCCACCGTCGAGCTTCTACCTCACGTTCGTCTACGCCGACGGCCGTGCGCCAGTCGTACTGAGCACATCTGCCAGTGATTCGGGTCCTGCTCCTGCGATACCGACGGTTGCCGAACTTCCGGGGCTGCAGGGTCAGCCGTTCAATGTGGGTTCAGTGGCCGCTGGACCGGAGTGGCGCGTTCTGGTCAAGCCGCTGGCGGAGGAGGAGGGATGGGCCGTTGCGGCGGTCTCGATGGCCGACATGCAGGCGACGATGCGGCAGCTCATCCTGCTTCAGGCGCTTGTCGGGCTGGCGGTAGTGATCATCGCGGGTGCGGTGGGCTACGTCATCGTTCGGCGGAGCCTGCGTCCACTGGACGACATGGCCGATGCCGCGCAGCAGATCACTGCGGGAGACCTGAGCGTTCGCGCCGCGGAGGATGGCGTGACGAGCGAGGTCAGTGCTCTGGCAGCCTCCTTCAACACCATGGTCACCCGCATTGAGGATTCCTTTGCAGCGCAAAAGGAATCCGAAAATCAGGCGCGGGCCTCAGAGGAGCGGATGCGGCGATTCGTTGCGGACGCGGGCCATGAGCTTCGCACTCCGCTGACCAGCATCCGCGGGTACGCCGAGCTACTCGAGCAGGGTGCGGCTGTTGACTCGGGTGAGGCGGTGGCCCGCATCCAATCCGAGGCCCGGCGGATGGGTGAACTGGTCGACGATCTGCAGCTACTCGCTCGTCTTGACGAGGACCGGCCGCTCGATCTGGTGGACCTCGACCTACGACAGGTCGTGGGTGAGGCGGTCGCCTCCGCGAAGACTGTTGATCCCGAGCGGGAATTCGTCTTTGATCTCGTGGACGAGCCAGCGGTCGTCAGGGGTGATTCCAGGCGTCTTCGTCAGGTCATGGACAACCTCCTCTCCAATGCGATGCGCTACTCGGAGCGTGAGGCGCCGATCGCCGTCGGCATCGATGGCTCAGATCACGGGGTTCTCGTCAGCGTGACCGATCGGGGAGTGGGGCTGACGGAGGACGAATGTTCCCGCGTGTTCGAGCGGCTGTACCGAACGGACGATGCGCGTACTCGCGTCCGGGGCGGGAGCGGCCTGGGGCTGGCAATCGTCCTGTCGATCGTTGAGGCGCACGGCGGTGAGGTCTTCGTCGGAAGTGAAATCGGTGTGGGGTCGAGGTTCGGCTTCACCCTTCCGATTGAGGACTCTACGAGAGTGTAGGCAGCGCCAGCCCGGTGTTCGCGTGGCAGCGGTAGCCGTTCGGGTTCTTGTAGAGGTACTGCTGGTGGTAGTCCTCCGCGAGGAAGTACGTGGTAGACGTGGCCGGCGCGATCTCGGTCGTGATGTCGGGGTAGCCGCGGGCGGCGATGACGCTGGCGTACGCATCTCGCGTGCGCTCGATGAGATCGCGCTGCTCGTCCGTCGTGAAGTAGATCGCGCTGCGGTACTGCGTGCCTGCATCGTTGCCTTGGCGGTAGCCCTGGGTCGGGTCGTGGTTCTCCCAGAAGGCCTTGAGGACGTCGTACGTGGAGATGGCCGACGGGTCGTAGGCAACGAGCGCGGTCTCCGTCTGGCCGGTGAGCCCGGTGCAGACCTCCTCGTATGTGGGGTTGGGCGTGAAGCCGCCCATGTACCCGACACTCGTGGTGACGACGCCCGGCAGGCGCCAGAGCAGCTCCTCTGCACCCCAGAAGCAGCCCATGGCGACGTAGAGAACCTGGGTGCCCTCGGGCCATGGGCCGGTGAGGGACGTGCCGAGGACGGCATGGGGAGCGGGATGGGGAAGCAGCGGTGTGCTGCGGCCGGGGAGAGCGCCCTCGGGGGCGACCATGCGGGACGCGCTGCGGTTGAAGATGTTCACCGCCCTAGGGTACGTGACATGGACGGATTCGAAACTCGGGCGATTCACGCTGGTCAGGAGCCGGACCCATTGACGGGTGCGGTCGTCACGCCGATCTACCAGGTGTCGACATACGCGCAGGACGGCGTCGGCGGCCTGCGCGGCGGGTATGAGTACTCGCGCAGCGCCAACCCGACGCGCACTGCCCTGCAGGAGTGCCTGGCAGCGCTGGAGGCACCCGGGCTGCCGGATGCCACGGGCCTGGCTTTCGCGTCCGGTCTCGCCGCGGAGGACACGCTGCTGCGAGCGGTCTGCCGTCCGGGGGACCACGCCGTCATCCCCGACGACGCCTATGGCGGCACGTACCGGCTCTTCGCCAAGGTGGCGGCACCGTGGGGCCTTGATCACACGCCCGCATCGCTCACCGACCCCGAGGCCGTGGCGGCCGCGATCATCCCCGGCCGGACCAAGGTCGTCTGGGTTGAGACCCCGACGAACCCGCTGCTCAACATCGCCGACATCGCGGCACTCGCTGACGTCGCACATGCGGCAGGCGCGATCCTCGTCGTCGACAACACCTTCGCCTCGCCCTACCTGCAGCAGCCTCTGCTGCTCGGCGCCGATGTCGTGGCGCACAGCACCACCAAGTACCTGGGCGGCCACAGTGATGTCGTGGGCGGTGCTCTCGTCACGGCCGATGCGGATCTTGCGGAGCGACTGATCTACCACCAGAACGCGATGGGAGCCGTGCCCGGGCCGTTCGACTCATGGCTGGTGCTCCGAGGGATCAAGACGCTCGGCGTGCGCATGGACCGGCACAGCTCCAATGCCCGAGCCGTGGCTGACTTCCTGGTCGCACACCCTGCGGTGTCGGAAGTCCGTTGGCCAGGGCTCACCTCGCATCCCGGCCATGATGTTGCCCGCAAGCAGATGCGCGACTTCGGCGGCATGATCTCCTTCCGCGTGGCTGCAGGTGAGCAGGCCGCCGTCGATGTGTGCGGGCGGACGAGTGTCTTCACCCTGGGTGAGTCACTCGGCGGCGTCGAGTCGCTGATCGAGCATCCGGCCCGGATGACGCACGCATCTGCTGCAGGCAGCCCGCTCGAGGTGCCCGCCGACCTCGTGCGCCTGTCTGTCGGCATCGAGACCGTCAACGACCTGATCGAGGACCTCGATCGGGCGCTGGCGGGCTAGCAGTGGCGGACGAGCAGGCAGCGGACGCTGACGAGCGGGGCGAGCGTCGATGGCCGATGGCGGCGGCCGTCCTCCTCGCGGCCGTCCTTCACTCATTGCTCCCACCGGAACTGCGGTTGCAGTCCTCCCATGTGCTGCCGTGGATCTCAGTGGTATTCCTGTTGATCCTGGTCTTCGCCGACCCGGGCCGGATCGATCGTGTCCGCACCTGGACCCGGGTGGTGACGGACCTGCTCATCGCCTTGATCACCCTCGCAAACGCCTACGCAGCCGCCCGGCTCATCGCTGGGATCCTCGACAACGCGTCATTCGAGACTCCCCGGGAACTCCTCCTCGCCGGGGGTGCCGTGTGGATCACCAATGCCATTGCCTTCGCCCTGTGGTTCTGGGACCTCGACCGGGGCGGGGCCGCCGAACGCGCTCGCGGCACCACACGCACGCCAGCCTTCGTCTTCCCGGAGATGCAGCACACTGACCATGTCGAGCCGGGGTGGTACCCGAAGTTCGTCGACTACCTGGCCTTCTCCTTCGCCACGGCCACGGCGTTCAGCCCGACCGATGTGTCAGCAGTCAAGCCCTGGGCCAAGGTAATGGTGGTGATGGAGTCGCTGATCTCGCTAGCACTGGCGACGTTGGTTATCGCGCGAGCGATAAACATCCTGACCTGAGCTGCCGCGTGCAGTAGCGTCGCCGAAGGTGAGCTGGAGGAGGACTTCGTGTCGATGAGCGTCAAGCAACTGGTGCCACCGTGGGCGCGCGGGTACAACCGCACGTGGCTGTCTACGGACATCATCGCCGGTGCAACTCTTGCGGCGGTCGCGATCCCCGAGTGCATGGGCTACACGTCGATCTCGCAGACCCCGATCGTCACCGGCCTGTACACCGTCATCTTCCCGACGATGATGTTCGTCCTGCTCGGTTCGTCACGCCTGCTCGTCGTGGGCGCGGACTCGGCCACCGCAGCGCTGCTCGCCGCGGGACTCGGGGGAGCGGCGATCGCCGGCGCGACGCCCGGGTCACAGGAGTGGCTCGCCTATACGTCCATCATCGCGCTCATTTGTGGAGTGCTGCTCGTGCTTGCGCGCGTATTCCGGCTCGGCTTCCTCGGGGACTTCCTCAGTGCGTCGGTGCTCATCGGCTTCCTGACGGGCGTCGGCGTGCAGGTCTTCAGCGGGCAGATCCCCGACATGCTCGGGGTGCCAAAGGGCACCGGCAACTGGTTCGAGCAGCAGTGGGTCATGATCACGTCGATCCCTGACTTGTCGTGGCCGACATTCGCTTTCGCGCTCGGGACCCTCGCGATCATCATGGGGTTCAAGAAGTTCATCCCGAAGGTGCCGGGAGCGATCATCGCGGTGGTGCTGTCGATCATCGTCTCTGCATCTCTCGATGCACAGGCTGACGGCGTCGCCGTGGTGGGCGAGGTGCAGGGGGGCTTCCCGCCGATCGGGCTGCCGGTGGGTATCACCATGAGCGATGTGAGCGACAATCTGGCGACCCTGCTGGGCATCGGCTTCTCGTGCTTCGTCCTGATCATCGCCCAGAGTGCAGCGACGTCCCGAAGCTTCGCCATGAAGCACGGACAGCCGGTAGACATCAACCGCGACATCGTCGGGCTCGCGGGAGCGAACTTCGCGGCGGGACTCAGCGGCACTTTCGTCGTCAACGGCAGTCCCACAAAGACGGAGATCCTCGACGAGCAGAAGGGTCGAACGCAGCTTGCCAACCTGACAATGTCGCTCATCGTCCTCCTGGTAGTGCTGTTCTTCACCGGACTGCTCGCCGATATGCCGAAGTCAGTGCTGGGTGCCATCGTCTTCCTCATCGGGGTGAACCTCGTCGACATCGCTGGGCTCCGCGGCATCCTGCGGGTCGCACGAGGCGAGTTCGTCATCGCGGTTGCAACCGCGGGTGTGGTGTGCGCGGGAGGTGTCGAGCAGGGCATCATCCTGGCGATCGTCTTCTCGATCCTCAACATCATCCGGCGCCAGTACCGACCTCAGGACTACGTCGTCATCATTGACAACGACCACCAACTGACGTACCGCCCCACGACTCCCGGTACGCAGAGTTCGCCCGGTCTGATCATCTTCCGCTACGACGCCGAACTCTTCTACGCCAATGCCAACCGGTTCGTCGACGACGTTCAGTCGCTCGTCGGGGGAGCCCCCGAGCCCGTCGAGTGGCTCATTATCGATGCATCATCGCTCGATAGCATCGACTACTCAGCAGGGAACGCTTTGCACGGGCTGCTCGACTATCTCGAGCACCACAACGTCACGATGGTCCTGGCCCGCGTGGATACAGGGCTGCTGGCGGCACTGCAGAAGTACGGGGTGGACCAGCGAATCGGCACCGACCACATCTTCGGCAACCTGGTCGATGCCCATGAGGCATTCATGAACCGGCACTCTGCTGACGACTGATTAGCTCGCTGCTGGCAACAGGATCGAGCCGGTCGTCAGGCCTGTGCGACCTTCGGCCCGCGCGATCGGTGGAGCGTCTCGGGCATCAGGAATACCAGGACCACTGCCACCAGGCTCAGGGCGGCACCGGACGCGAACGCCCAGTTGAAGTCAAAGCCGTCGATCAGGAGCCCGGCGACCAGGGGGCCTGCCACCGCGCCGACATCCGACATCATCTGGAAGGTCGCCACGACGATGCCGCCCTTGCGGCCCGCCATTACGTCGCCGACGACGGCAGCCGGCGCCGAGCCGAGGAAGGCCGCCGCAACGCCTTGCACCGCCATCGCGAGGAGGAACAGGGCGGTGCCCGCTACCGCCGCAGTGCCGAGCCCGTTCGCAGCCACGTCGGAGACCGTGAGGATGAGCATGCCCACCGTGGTGCCGATCGTCCCTATCAGCAGCGCTTTGCGCCGACCCTGCGTATCGGCCATGCGGCCGGCTGGCAGCAGGAGCGCTGCCTGGATGGCGGCTGCGAGGAGGAACCCGATTCCTGTCATTGATGCACCGCGATCGAGCCCCTCGGTGACGAAGAGGGGGACAGCGGATGAGCGCAGGCCGAAGGCGACGAATCCCGTGACGAGGTTGGTGCCCAGTGCCGCTTGGTACGCGCGGTCTTTCAGGGCCACGCGAAGCTGTTCCAGCTTGTCGGCCTCGCCGTGTGCCACTTCCTGCTCGCGTTCCCGCAGCCGGCTCTTCGCCATGAACGCCAGCGCGACGATCGCGGCACCAATCAGGGTGATCGCATAGACGAAGAACGGCGCCCTGATCGACCAGGCGACGACGATTCCGCCGACGGCCGGACCGGCGACCCCGCCGAGCAGGAAGCCGCCCTGGAAGGCGCCGGCCGCGCGACCTCGCTGATCTGAGTCGACGACGCGCAGCAGCAGGGCCATGGCCGAGACGGTGAACATGCTCGAGCCCAGTCCGCCGACGCCGCGCAGGAGGAGCAACTGCGGGTAGGTCTGGGACATCCCGGCGGCGAAGCTCGAAGCCGACACGATGAACAGACCCGTGGCCAGGACGGTGCGCTCCCCGAGCCGGTCGACGAGTGCCCCGGCGAACGGCGAGGTGATGAAGCGGACGAGCGCGAAGACGGAGATGACGGCGCTGGCCTGGAGCGC
>CAIVQM010000487.1 GCA_903908025.1 uncultured bacterium | reverse complement strand
TGGTCTTGCCCGATGCGGTATGCGGCAGCCCGCTGATGATGTGGATCTCCTTGGGTCGCTTGTAGCCCGACAGCCGCGGGCGCAGCCAAATCTGCAGCTCGTCGATGTCGATGTCCCCGACGATCGCGGCGCACACCCGCTGCCCCCAGCGATCGTCCGGCATGCCGTAGACGGCGGCGTCCTGGACACCGGCGAACTCGAGGAGCACGCCCTCGACCTCGGCCGGATAGACGTTCATGCCACCGGAGATCACGAGGTCGGTGCGCCGACCGTCGATGTAGAGGTACCCGTCGTCGTCGAGGCGGCCGAGATCCCCGACGGTGAACCAGCGCTGTCCGTCGATGACCTGCCAGGCAGCGGCCGTCTTGTCCGGATCGCGCCAGTACTCGAAGTGGCCGGATACCGGCGGGCGGCACCAGATACTGCCGTCGATGATGCGAAGTTCCCGATCCGAGCGGGCCGACCCGACCGAGCCGACGTGGGCGGCCCACTCACCGCCGGCCATCGCCGTGAACTGCCCTTCGGTGGAGCCGTAGAACTCCCACACCCGGTCGGTGCCAGCCCAATCGTGGATCGCCTGCTTGAGCACGGGGGGACAGGCAGACCCCGCATGAACGAGCAGCCGGTAGGGACTCGGTGGGAGATCTGGGCCGTGCTCGAGGAGTCGCTGGATGTGGCTGGGGACGACGAAGGCCGTGGTCGGTCGGTCATCACGGAGGGAGGCGGCCAGGCGGGCGGCGTCGAACCGGCCAGGCAGCAGCACGTCGCCACCGGCCAGCAGGACGTACAGCGCGAACCGCAGCGGACCGGAGTGGGCGAGAGGTCCATGGACGAGCGTCACATCGGCTGAAGTGATGCCCCAGAGCGTGATCTCGTCACCCCACAGCTGCGCGGCATCGCCATCCGACAGGACGCCCGCCCAGACACCCTTGGGGCTTCCGGTGGTTCCTGAGGTGTAGTGCATGGCCCGGCTGCGGGGGTACGGCGCGAGCGGCACCCGTCCGGAGTGGCTGGTCAGTTTCTCAAGTGCGGCGGTTGACTCGAGGATGACGGCGGGGTCGCTGTCGGTCAGCACGTGGCTTCGCTCCCGGTCGGACAGGTCGGGATTGACCATGACCGGGATGATTCCCGCGGACAGGGCACCCCAGACGATCGAGAGCACCGCGGCCTGCTGACGCTGGGCGAGGCCGAGATCTGACTCGAGGGCCGGCGCGATGCCGATCCGGTCGCCTTCGCTGAGGCCGGCCTCCGCAAGCCACGCGGCAGTCGCCTGCGCCGCCTCGCGGGCCGTGGCTGACGTGAGTCTGAGCATGGGCGCAACAGTACGTCGCGTACGGTGATCGCATGACCCGCCCGGTGACCGACCTGCAGCGTCGGGTCGCCCCGTTCACGGTCAAGGCGCCATTCGAGCCGTCCGGTGACCAGCCCGAGGCGATCGCCGACCTCGCCCGCCGGATCCGCTCAGGCGAGCAGGACATCGTGCTCCTGGGTGCGACCGGCACCGGCAAGAGCGCCACCACCGCCTGGCTGGTCGAGGAGCTGCAGCGGCCGACGTTGGTGATGGCTCCGAACAAGACGCTGGCGGCCCAGCTCACGACCGAGTTCAAGGAGCTACTCCCCGACAACGCGGTCGAGTACTTCGTCTCCTATTACGACTACTACCAGCCTGAGGCGTACATCCCGCAGAGCGATACCTACATCGAGAAGGACTCCTCGATCAACGAGGAGGTCGAGCGCCTGCGTCATTCCGCCACGAACAGTCTGCTGACCCGGCGCGACGTCATCGTCGTGGCATCCGTGTCGGCGATCTACGGGCTGGGTACCCCGCAGGAGTACGTCGA
>CAIVQM010000486.1 GCA_903908025.1 uncultured bacterium | reverse complement strand
GAGCTTGACGGCGCCGATGTTCGAGATCAGCAGCAGGCCGACGAACGATGCGACAACGACGGGATAGACGCCCGCGCCCGTCATCGCGAAGTGGACGCGCTCGCGATCAGCGTCCGGGGGAGACGTCACTACACCAGTCCTACCTGCACCGCGCGGTAGGCAATCTCCGAGCGTCTCTTCGCTCCGATCTTCTGCATGGCGTTGTGCAGGTGGAACTTTACGGTGCTCTCGCTGATGAACAACTCGGCGGCCACCTGCTTGTTCGACATGCCGCGGGCCACGAGTCGCACGACCTCGCGCTCACGGTCCGAGAACGTCGCGGTCAGCGGCATCTGCCCGCCGAAGCTGCGGGCCACGACGGCGGCGACTTCGGAACTGAACGCGCTGTCACCGTGGTCGACGGCGAGGACGATGCGGCCGAGCTCATCGGGCGTGCACGACTTGAGGGCGTAGCCCGCCGCCCCGCGACGCAGCGCCTCGAGCACGATGAACTCCGACACCGCCGAGGTCAGGACCATCACGCGGACGTTGCGGTACTGGGTGGCGATGTCCTGCAGGAGGCCCAGGCCCATCGAGGTGTCGTCCTCGAGGTCGACGTCGACGATCACCATGTCCGGCTCGAGACTGGCGATCTGGTCCATCGCGGTGGCGGCATCGCTCGATTCCGAGATGACGGCGATGCCGGGGCGCCGCTCAAGCACCGTTCGGACCCCCGCGCGGTAGATCACATTGGAGTCGACCAGGACGACGCGGACCTTGGCATTGGGGGCCCGGTAGGAGCGGGGCAGCGACAGTCGGGCGCTCATAGGGCTCCCTTCGTCGGCGGCTACCCACCCTAGCCGAATGGACAGGGTGCCAGCCGATCTTTTGGACAGTGTGTGACTAGTCCGTGGTCGTGGTGGCTGACAGGAGTGTGATCTGCCTCATACGTTCCGCACCACGTTCCCTTTGCACCCGTACCTGTCCATTCGATTCCGATCAAGGAGTGCCATGACCGTTTACGCAGCCCCCGGCCAGCCCGGCAGCGCGATGACGTACAAGTCCCGCTACGACCACTGGATCGGCGGCCAGTACGTCGCGCCGTCGTCGGGCCAGTACTTCGAGAACATCACCCCCGTCACCGGCCAGGTGTTCTGCGAGGTCGCCCGCGGTAACGCCGCTGACGTCGAGCTCGCCCTGGACGCTGCCCATGCTGCGGCACCGTCGTGGGGTCACACGACCGTCACCGAGCGCTCCAACATCCTGCTCAAGATCGCCGATGTCATGGAGGCCAACCTCACGGCCATCGCCGTCGCCGAGACGTGGGAGAACGGCAAGCCGATCCGCGAGACGCTCGTCGCCGACATCCCGCTGGCGATCGACCACTTCCGCTACTTCGCCGGCGCCCTGCGCGCCCAGGAGGGCACCCTCGGGCAGATCAGCGACGACACGGTCGCGTACCACTTCCACGAGCCCTTGGGCGTCGTCGCGCAGATCATCCCGTGGAACTTCCCGATCCTGATGGCCGTCTGGAAGCTGGCACCGGCCCTCGCCGCCGGCAACTGCGTCATCCTCAAGCCGGCCGAGCAGACCCCTGTCTCGATCCACTTCTGGATGTCGCTGGTCGCCGACCTGCTGCCCCCGGGCGTTCTCAACATCGTCAACGGCTTCGGCGTCGAGGCGGGCAAGCCGCTGGCATCGTCGCGCCGCATCGCCAAGGTCGCCTTCACCGGTGAGACCACCACGGGCCGCCTGATCATGCAGTACGCGGCGGAGAACATCATCCCCGTCACCCTGGAGCTCGGCGGCAAGAGCGCGAACATCTTCTTCGAGGATGTTGCTCAGGCCGATGACGACTTCTACGACAAGGCGCTCGAGGGCTTCACGATGTTCGCGCTGAACCAGGGCGAGGTCTGCACCTGCCCGTCGCGTGCGCTCATCGAGTCGACCATCTACGACTCGTTCCTCGGCGATGCCGTTGCGCGTACCAAGAAGGTCGTCCAGGGCAACCCGCTCGACATCAACACGATGATCGGCGCCCAGGCCAGCAGCGAGCAGCTCGAGAAGATCCTGTCCTACATCGACATCGGCAAGGCCGAGGGCGCCACGGTGCTCACCGGCGGCGAGCGCGTCGACCTGGGCGGCGACCTGTCGGGCGGCTTCTACTGCGCACCGACCGTCTTCGAGGGCAACAACGCGATGCGCATCTTCCAGGAGGAGATCTTCGGGCCGGTCGTCTCGGTCGCGAAGTTCACCGGCTTCGACGATGCCATCTCGATCGCGAACGACACGTTGTACGGCCTCGGTGCCGGTGTGTGGAGCCGTAACGGCAACACCGCCTACCGTGCGGGTCGTGCGATCCACGCGGGTCGTGTCTGGACGAACTGCTACCACGACTACTCGGCACATGCCGCGTTCGGCGGGTACAAGCAGTCCGGCATCGGTCGTGAGACCACCTGATGATGCTCGATCACTACCAGCAGACGAAGAACCTCCTCGTCTCGTACTCCGCCAAGAAGCTCGGCTTCTTCTAAGCCAGCCCGGCGAAATGAGCGTGCGGAGCCTAAAGTGGCGAGCATGGTTCAGCGCGTAGACGTGACCCCGGAGGCGGCGGACCTGCTCCGCCGCCTCACGGGGATCCACGGACCCCTGATGTTCCACCAGTCCGGCGGGTGCTGCGATGGCTCCGCCCCGATGTGCTACCTCGCGGGGGAGTTCCGCACCGGCGGCCAGGACGTGCGCCTCGAGGAGCTCGTCATCGACGGCATCCCCGAGCCGATCGGCTTCTGGATGTCGGCATCCCAGTTCGCCTACTGGGAGCACACGCGGCTGACCATCGACGCCGTCCCCGGCCGCGGCGGTGGCTTCTCCCTCGAGGTCAGCGAGGGGATGCGGTTCCACACGCGCTCGCGACTGTTCACCGACGAGGAGTCGGCCGAATTGGCCGACCATCCGGTGTTCGTGGGCGTGACGCAGTAGTCATCGGGTTTGGTGCCCCCGGCGAGTCACTGGTGTTCAGCCGTTACCACGCCGGCAGCGGCGGCCGCATCGGGCACTCCTCCTGCGAGGGAACTGCGCTACGAGCACGCGCGCCCCGCTGGTCAACCACCTGACGTATGCAGGTTTAGTAGGCTGTCGGGACCAGAAACGGTAGCCTGTAGATCTCAGATCAAGTAGGCTCAATCCGTGGACGGTTCAGTTCGACTGCACGGAGGAGGTTTGGCACCCGGTGGCCACGTACCTGTCACGACTCGCTGACACGCAGCTGGACCTGGCGCTCGATGCCCTCGGCGCGGTGCTGATCGACGGTGTCAAAGGCTGCGGGAAGACCCAGACCGCCCGCCAGCGCGCCGCCAGCGAGATCCTCCTCGACCAGGTCCCCGACGGCGATCAGTTGCTCGCGGTCAACCCTGGGCTGCTCCTCGACGGCCCGACGCCCCGCCTCATCGACGAGTGGCAACGCGTCCCGGGCGTCTGGGACGCGGTGCGCCGCCGCGTTGATGACCGCAGGGACCCGGGACAGTTCATCCTCACCGGCTCGGCCACCCCGGCCGACGAGGTTCCGCGTCACTCCGGGGCCGGCCGGTTCGCGCGCCTGCGCATGCGCCCGCTCACCCTCGCCGAGCTCGGGCACTCCAACCGCGAGATCTCCATCGAGCGACTGATCGCCGGCGAGGAGGTTCCGAGCGCGGTGAGCGAGATATCCGTCCCCCGCTACGCCGAGCACGTCGTCACCGGTGGCTGGCCGCTGCTCATCGGACGTGGACCCGCCGAGGCCACCACCTACCTGCAGTCCTACCTCGACACGCTCATCGAAGTCGACGTCATCACCGTCTCCGGGACCCGCCGCGACCCCCGACGCATCCGCCGATTCCTCCACGCCTACGCCCAGCTCACGGCGCACCCCGCCAAGGTCGCGACCATCGTGGAGCGTGCGAACGGCGACGACGGCCCGATCCCGCTCCCTGCATCACGGTCGGGGAAGGTGCTCGACGAACGCGGACTGTCCCGTTGGGCCGCGGAGCCCTACCTTGACGCGGCACGGCG
>CAIVQM010000485.1 GCA_903908025.1 uncultured bacterium | reverse complement strand
GCAGTCCGCCGTAGGCCATCCCTGCGGCGCTCGTGACGGCATGCTGCTCGGCGATGCCGACGTCGTACGTGCGCTCCGGGAACCGCTCGCTGAACCGGTCGAGGCCGGTCGGTCCGAGCATGGCTGCCGTGATCGCCACGACGTCTGGCCGCTCCTCGCCGATCTGCACCAGTTCCTCGGAGAAGGCCGCCGTCCAGGACGGGCCGCCAGCATTGAGCGGCTTGCCCGTGTCCGGGTCGATGACGCCCACCCCGTGGAACCGGTCGGCCTCATCGTGCTCGGCCGGCGCGTATCCGTAGCCCTTGTGCGTGATCGCATGCACGATCACCGGACCGGGGAACGCCTTCGCACGGTTGAGGGCGAACTCGAGTTCCTGCTCGTCATGTCCATCGACCGGACCGATGTACTTGAGCCCGAGGTCCTCGAACAGCCCCTGCGGCGCCACAACATCCTTGACGCCCTTCTTCATGCCGTGCAGCGCACCGTAGATCGGCTCACCTACCACCGGCGTACGGTGCAGGACCCGCTTGCCCCAGTTCATGAACTTCTCGTACCCGTGTGTCGTGCGCAGGGTCGCGAGGTGGTGCGCGAGTCCGCCGATCGTCGGTGAGTACGAGCGCGCGTTGTCGTTGACGACGATGACGACCGGACGATCGGACCCAGCGATGTTGTTGAGCGCCTCCCAGGCCATGCCGCCGGTGAGGGCCCCGTCGCCGATCACGGCCACCACGTGCTGGGCGCCCAGCAGGCCCCTACGCTCCCAGGCCTTGGCGAGACCGTCGGCGTAGGACAGCGCAGTCGACGCATGCGAATTCTCGACGAGGTCGTGCACGCTCTCGCTGCGGCTCGGGTAGCCCGAGAGGCCACCGCGCTGCCGCAGGCGGTCGAAGTCACCGGCCCGGCCGGTCAGCATCTTGTGGACGTAGGCCTGGTGACCGGTGTCCCAGACGATCATGTCGTCGGGTGACCGGAAGGTGCGGTGCAGGGCGATCGTGAGCTCGACAACGCCCAGATTCGGACCGAGGTGTCCACCGGTCGCCGAAACCTTCTCCACAAGGAAGGCGCGGATCTCCGCGGCGAGTTCCGGGACCTGCTCCGGAGTGAGGGCTCGGACATCGCGGGGATCGCGGATACCGGCCAGTAGGGTCACCTGGCGATTCTAGGCGATCTGAGGAGGATCCGCGCCGCCGCGCGCAGGTCCCGCACTCCGATAACGCCGGCCCTGTGGGGAGAGCCAGGTGCACCAGCCGGCCGCATCGCTGGTCACGATCTCCCAGCCGGCGTGGGTCTTCAGCTGATGATGGCGGACACACAGGGCACCCAGATTCGACGCATCGGTGCCGCCGCCGTCCTGCCAAGCCACCGCGTGGTCGAGCTGGCAGCTCGCGGCGCGGCGCTCGCAGCCGGGGAACCGGCAGGTGCGGTCACGAGCGACGATGAAGGTTCGGAGTCGGTCGGGCACCGCGTAGGTCTGCCTCCCGACATCGATCAGGGCGCCGCTGGCCGGGTTGATCAGGAGGCGACGCATGGTGAGGGCCACCTGCGGATCGGCCAGCAGGTCGTGAATGACCTCGGCGGAGATCGCACCAGCGCCCAGCAGCTCAGCCGGACCGTCGGACTCACCCAGCAGGACGTCGAGCGGCACGATCACGTCGAGATGGGCGCGGAGCACCCCCGGCTCGCCCGACGCCGGGGCAGACGAAGGCGAATCCGAGGCGCCCAGCGCGAACCGGAGCAGAGCCTCGGCACGTGCCTCGCCGATCGTCGGGACCGCGGTCCTCGGGTCAGTCCCAGAGTCTCCAGCGGGCTGGACAGTGGTGCGCGCGGCGTGATCGCACGCGGCCTTGACGGCATGGGCATGCTCCGTCGACATCCGGGCCATCAGGGTGCTGAGCCCGTCGGGCTCGTCCACGACCCAGACATCTCGCGTGCTGCGTGCCAGCTCACGCCGGCGCCGCTGCCCCTCGGCATCGATCGTGAGGACGCAACGATTGGCGGCCTGACGCGTCATCGACAGGGTGCCCCGGCGGGCGATCGGCAGCACGCGCTGCTGAAGTGCCTGGCAGTGGTCAGCGAACTCCTGCCCATCGCCGGTATCCGTCGACCACAGACCGGGCAGTCGACGGGCCGCCTCGACGATGACGTTGACATGCCCAGCGGTGATCTCACCGCGGGCCAGTGCCTCGCGTGTGGTGACCAGCGGTCCGTGGAGCAGGCGGGCCGTGTCGATGCGGCCCTGGGTCGTGGATGGCGACCAGCGCAGGGCTGCGGAGACCTCTTCGCGCACCGCATCCTGGATGCGGATCGTGCGCTCCTCGGCACGTGCATCATCGGGGTCGAGGATGGTGAACTCGTCGACCACGCGCTCGGGACTCGCCGCCGCGACCAGCGCCTCGGCTTGGATGGATGCCCACCACGATGTAACTCG
>CAIVQM010000484.1 GCA_903908025.1 uncultured bacterium | reverse complement strand
GATGCCGAGCTCGCCGACCTCGTTGCCCGCGCGCCGGAGGCGGCCGACCAGGCCGGGACGGACGAGCTCGCCGATAAGAGGAGGGTCCTGGCCGCTGAGTCCCAGGCCGCAGAGACCGATCGGGCCGGCCTGACATCGCTGGTCGCCGATCTCCGCGCGCGGGTGGTCAAGGTCGCCGAGGCATTCGATCGGCACGACACCGTGCGGGCGCAGACCGCCGATGTGATCGCGCTGGCCGCACTTGTCCGAGGTGGAGACGGCAACCTGCTGTCGCAGCCGCTCAGCGCCTATGTCGTGCAGACCATGTTCGATGAGGTTCTCCATGTCGCCAACCAGCGGCTTCGGGCGATGCTCGACGGCCGATTCGAACTCCAGTCCACCGAGGGTCGCACCGGTCGGAAGCTCACCGGCCTCGGCCTGGGCCTCGAGGTGCGCGACCTTCGCACCGACACCGTGCGCAAGACGTCGACGCTGTCCGGGGGAGAGGGCTTCTGCGCGTCCCTGGCGCTGGCACTGGGCCTGGCCGACACTGTCCGCGCCCATGCCGGTGGCATCGAGATCGGCATGCTGGTCAGCGACGAGGGTTTCGGCTCGCTCGACATCGACCGCCTCGACGACGTCATGTCGGAACTGGGTCGCCTGCAGGCCGATGGCCGCACCGTCGGTGTCATCAGCCACGTCACGGAGATGAAGCGGTCGATCCAGGAGCGGATCGATGTCCGGGAGGTCAGTGCCCGCGAGGGCAGCACCCTTGAGGTCTCGTGGGTCGACTGACCGGCATGACCCGGCGGTGGGCTGCGACACTGCGCCCATGAGCGCGTTCGACGAGGCCACGGCGGTCCACCGGATTGGTGACGGTGTCTTCGACTGGGCGGTGCTCGACGGCTGGCAGCAGGGTCGCGGCGCATGGGGCGGTCTCGTCATCGGGGCAATCGTCCGAGCCGTTGCCGCCACCGAACCCGACTCCTCCCGGCTCGTTCGGTCCATCAGCGCGCAGCTGGTGGCGCCCGCGGTGGTCGGCGCGCATCGGATCACCGTTTCCCCCGTCCGCCAGGGATCGGCCATGTCCACGTGGGGGATCGATGTCGAGGGCGAGGCGGGCGCAGTGGCGCGGGCCGTCGTCATCACGGGGGCCGGGCGCACGACCGACACCAGCGACCACCACACGTGGGGCACCCTGACGCGACCAGATGCCCCGTCGGCCACGGACGTGCCGGGGCTGCCAAGCGGTCCGCCCTTCCCGGTGTTCACGCAGCACTGCGACTTCCGGCCGATCACAGGCATCCCAATGTCGGGTGGGCCGGCAGAGACCCTCGGCTGGTCCTGCTATGCCGACGCCACTCCGGTCACGGCCACGTCATTGCTGGCCTTGGTCGATGCCTGGTGGCCGGCGAGCCTGCCGCTGCTGTCCCAGATGCCACGGATCGCAACCGTGAACTTCACCGCCAGCCTGCTCCTCGATCCAACGACCGTGCCGATTGGCGAGCCGCTGCTCCACCACTCCTTCGTCGCCGGGGCGCACGACGGCTTCACGAGCGAGCACCGTCGGCTCTGGACGGCCGACGGCCGGCTCGCCGTCGACAACATGCAGACCGTCGTCGTGGGGTCCTGAGCGGGCTACGCGGTCCCGCAGGCTCATGGCAGGATGCCGTCATGGAGTCCGACACCCCCCTCACCGGAGCCATCGCGGGCAGCGTTCCCGGTCTTGCTGACCGGCTGATCGGCGCCCTCGGCCCGGACCGGAGCCTCACCGAGCGCGTGGCACTGTTCGCCGCCGCTGCCTCTGTGGGCCCGTCGTTCGAACCCGGCCTGCAGCCGCGTCGCACCATCGACCAGGCCATCGCGACCGGAGTCATCGCCGCAACGACCCTGTCGGCGGTCACCGTCGCGCAGAGTGCCATCGACTCGGTCGGCCGACTCATCACCGGTGGCCGCACCGACAAGGCGTCGTCATCCGCGCGACTGGCCTTCACTGTCGGGACCGACCTGCTCATCGGCGCGGTGGCCGAGGGACTGGCGCGCGCGCTGCCGCCCCATGAGGATGAGCGACTGCGACGTGGCCTCGTTCGCGTCGTCGCAAGTCGCACGGCGCGCGTCGCCGCCATCGGGGCCGGACTCTCAGCGGCGATCGGCACCGGCGACCTGCTCGCCGATCGCAATGCCAGCCGTCGCTGGCTGACGCGCCTGCCGCTGGCCCTGCCCGCGGGTGCAGCCGTCTCCGCGTGGCATATCCACCGCGTCCACAAGAACGCGGCCGCGTTGGGCGACACCACGATCGAGAACGTGTCGCTCGGCAAGTCCGTCGGCATCGCCGTCGGCGTCGGCGCCGGGGTCATCGGTCTGCAGGCGGGTGAGCGTGTCATCGCACATGGGGTCTCGCGCGGTATCTCCCGGGTGGCCCCGAACTACGACGCCGTCTCCAACCCGGTCGGCCACGCCGTCGCACTCGCCCTGCTGGGTGGCGGCCTGTACGCGGGTTACGAGTACGCCGTGCGTCGCGTGGAGCAGGGCGGCGCGGCCGTCGAGCCGGCCTACGAGGTCGCGACGCAGTCACCCATGGTGTCGGGCGGACCCGGCAGCGTGGTGCCGTTCGACACGCTGTCGCGTGAGGGACGCCGCTTCGTCAACATGGTGCTGAGCCGCGACGAGATCGCTGAGGTCATGGGCGAGCCCGCGGTCGAGGATCCGATCCGTGTCTTCGTCGGCCTCGACTCGGCGGCCGAGGTCGAGGACCGCGTCGACCTCGT
>CAIVQM010000483.1 GCA_903908025.1 uncultured bacterium | reverse complement strand
TCCGACGCCGGCACCTGATGTACCGACCGCGCCACGTGACCCGACAGTGGTCTCGACGACGAAGTCGAGCATCGCCTTGACGTGGCGTGAGCCGGAGAGCGACGGGGGCACCCCGATCACCGGGTATTCCGTCAACTACGGCGGTGACGTCAGTCTTGAGACGCAGGCGACGTCGATCGTCCTTGAGGGCCTGCAGCCTGCGACGAAGTATCCGATCTCCGTGGCAGCCATCAATGACATGGGCCCCGGGCCGATCGTCACTATCGCGGCCACCACCACGATCGATCCCGTGCCACGGCCAGTTGCGCCGAGCGTGCCGCGTGATGTTCAGGTCACGGGCGTGACGTCGTCGAGCATCGCGCTCGACTGGCGGGTACCGGCAGCTGATGGTGGGGCACCGATCGTCGGGTACAGCGTCGGCATCGCCGGCAGCACGCCGTTCGTCGTGACGGAGACGGCCGCCCTGATCAGCGGCCTGACTGCGAACCGGGTCTACGCCCTCGAGGTGCAGGCACTCACAACCGTCGACGTGTCAGCGGTCGTCAGCGTGACAGGCCGGACGGCGTCCGTTGCGCCCGCGCCGGCCCCGGCTCCGACGCCGTTCAGTCCGCCGAAGCCAGGAGGCAATACCGACGGCTCGCTTGATCTTGATGGTCGGGCAGCGACGGTGCGTCAGACGTCACCGGGCAAGTGGCCGAAGGCCACCGGCCTGGCAGCTGGCGCAGTCCTGCCGATTGAGACGAAGGCGGGCTTTGTCACCAACGCCGGACAGCTCGCCAAGCTCGGGGTCACCTACAAGTCGCCGAGCATCAGGGCTGTGGATATCCGCCTCAATCCGAAGAACGACACGTACACGATGAAGGCGACTCTGAAGCCTGGCACGGTGTCTGGAGCCGTCGTTCTCTCGGTGGACGCTCCGGCAATCACCGTTGGTGGGAAGAAGTACGAGCCGCTGGCGGCTAGTAACCGGTTCATCGTCAAGCGCATTCTGTGGCAGACGCAGTAGAGGCGGCCGGACATGAGGAAGCACCTTCTCGCTGTGCTGGCTACTGCGGCTTTGGGGGCACTGATCCTCGTGCCCCCGGCCAGCGCGGATGCACGCCTTGATGGCGGCATGTTGGGGCGGCAGCCGCAGGCGATAGCCATGAGCGCCATCCCGCCGACTTCCGTCGATCAGTCGGTGGCGATCGAGGCTTCGGCCACGTCGCTGCTGCCTGTCGACATCACCCTGTCGGGCAACTGCGCATGGCGGCAGCTGCTCGGCGGTTCGGTCGTCGTCGCAACAGATCGAGGCGATTGCACCATCACCGCCGATCAGCCAGGGGACCGGTTCTGGCTGCCGGCGCCGACCGTCCAGCAGACCTTCGCGTTCCTGGGCGGCGAAGCGGGGGTGCGCATCGTCGTGGGTGGGCCACAGTGGCTGCTGGCTGCGCAGGGGCTGCCCCTTGATGTCCCGATCAACGTCACGAGCGACGATCCCTCGGGAGTGGTGCCCAGCGGAAGCGTGACCGCGCGGATCGACGCGCCTCCCGGTGCGCCACCGTGCCCGGCCTGTCAGCCCGTGTCCGCCACGCTGGATGAAGGCGGCCGCGCGACTGCTCGCATTCCGGGTGAGATGACGTCAGCGATCTCGGCGGGTGGCTACGTACTCACGGTCGAATATGCCGGTGACCTCCGCTACGCCAAGGGGAGTCTCACGGTTCCCAACGTCAAGATCGTGCCTCCGGGCCAGGTGATCAGCGGTTCCGCTCCCATCGTGGTCTCAGTGGGGGATTCCTACATCTCGGGCCAGGGCGGACGCTGGGCCGGGAACGCGCTCAGTTCGCTGACTTCGGATCTCACCGATGTCGGTGCGGACACTTATCTTGATGCCGGCAGCAAAGAGGCGATTGATGGATGCCACCGCGCCAAGTACTCCGAGATCCACATTGACCAGGCGGGGGCTGATGTCGCAAGCGTTAATCTCTCGTGCGGAGGTGCCGAGACCTCCACGCGGATGAAGGACGGGAAGTTCAAGCCCGGCCTGGATTTCTGGCAGGACGAGAATGCTGGTTGGCGAGGTCAGGCGCTTGAGCTCTACCGGCTCGCCTCGGCCAATCCCGGTCGGATCCGCATGGTCGCGCTCTCCATCGGAGGAAACGACTTCCAGTTCGAGGATGTAGTACGTACCTGTGTCAAGCAGTTCCTCATGCCGAGGGCTCGTCCCTGCGTGCAGTTGGAGCGCGTGACGGATCTCTTCGCGAAAGCGAATGTCGAACGCCAGTTGAAGAGCATCACGGATGCGATCCGCAATACCAATGATGCGATGACCGAGGCCGGCTACACATCCCAGCAGTGGGACCTTGTCGTTCAGGACTATCCATCCCCGATCCCCAGCGATCCCGCCCGCGTGCGGTACGGCGAGGTGTACGCCCGGCAGCTCATCGGCGGCTGCGGCATGTTCAACGCCGACATGAAGTACGCCAATGACACGGCGCTGCCGACGATCAATAGGACCGTGCGACAGGCGTTGGCCGCTGCGAGTCTGCCCAATGGGCATTTCCTCGACCTGTCCAACGCGTACGTAGGCAACCGGCTGTGCGAGAAGGGCGTGGATCTCGTCGGCGGGAAGTGGCCGGTGAAACGGTGGACCGACGCAAACGCGCTGGCTGGCTCGGAGTGGGTTACGGCCATACGTGCGGAATCGATGGTTCACGGACCGTACGACATCGGCGAGTCCCTGCACCCCAACTACTGGGGCGGCCTGGTGAATCAGGCGTGTCTCAAGCTCGTGTTCAACGCAGGCGGCGTGCGCGGCGGTGCCTGCGTGCGAGGAGATGGGATCTACCCGAACCTCGACGGGGACAACCGGACGTATCCGGTGATGGCGCTCGTCGACGTCGATGCAGCCCCGAACGCAGACGCCCGCCCGACGCGTGCCGTTCGCTAGGGATGCCTGCCGGCAGCCCACCGAAGTGGGGGTAGTCGGTAGCGACTGCTACTGGACGCTGCTCCCGTAGCATCATTTGCATGAAGCTCTGGGGCCGTCAGGCGCTGTCGGTTGTGGTTGTGTTCATCGCGTTGGTCGCCTTCGTGCGGGCCCCGGCCCAGGCCGACGCATTCTCGATGCCGTCGGCGCCGACGGGGGTCACCGCCACCGCTACCCCTCAAGGGCTGAAGGTCACCTGGCAGGCGAGTCCGCCGGCCTCGCCGCCGATCAGTCGATACGTCGTGCACGCTGGGCCGGACTCCTGCCCGGTGACCGTGCCAGCGACCGCCACCTCAGCGGTCATGCCGTACATCAAGGGCCCCTCCTCGGTGGTGCCCATGGTGCAGGCCGTGAACGACTACGGATTCTCGGGTAACGGTGCCGGCGCACCCGTTCAGGTGCCGGTGACGGCGACGCCGGGCTTCCGCAACGTCCAGATCCTGGAGTTCAGCGACTTCCATGGCGCGATCGAAGCGACCTCGACGAGCATCGGGGCCGCCGTACTCGCCACCGCATTCGCTGCAGACCGACAGACGGTCAAGAGCACTGTCGTCGTATCTGCCGGCGACAACATCGGCGGTGCCCCCCTGATCTCCGGCGAGTTCCAGGAGATCCCGACGATCCGAGCACTGAACCTGATGGGAGTTGAGGTCTCCGCCTTCGGCAACCATGAGTTCGATCGTCCCCTCACCCATGTGCGCAAGATGATGGACCTGTCGACATTCGACTGGGTGGGCAGCGACTTCAAGCATCTCGACCTCCTCGCCAGCAATTCCACGCAGGCCGTTTCCGTAGTGGTGAAGGACTCCGGCCGCGTCAAGATCGGATTCGTCGGCCTGGATACTGCGGACCTCGCAGTCCGTGTCATGCCGACCAATCTCGTGGATGGCCGGCGCACGGTCACCATCGACGACACGTTGGTGAAGGCGGCCATTGCCGAGGCCCGCGCTCAGGGTGCGCAGATCGTGGTTGCCCTGCTGCATCGCGGCTGGAATGCGAACGAGAACGGGGCGGCCACAGGTCCGCTGCTGGAATCGATGCCGCTGGTCAAGGGCGCTGACCTGGTGTTCGGCGCTGACTCGCATCTGCAATACGCATCGATCATCGGCGGCAAGCCGGTCGTGCAGGTCCCCAACTCGGGCCAGATGTACTCGCGCACTGTGCTGTGCCTGGATACGACGTCGAATGCAGTGATCGGGTCAAGCGTGGACTTCGTCACCAAGGCGATGCTCGCCAGCACCCCTGGGAGCCCGCAGGTCACCGAGATGGTCGCCCAGTACAAGGCGCAGCTTGGCGCCCGGTTGGATGGCAAGGTCGGCACGGTCAGCGGGCTGTTCCCGCGTGGCGGGAACCCGCCTGTGGAGCGATCCGGCGAGACGCCGATGGGTGATTTCGCGGCGGACGCACTGCGGGCCAAGTACGACACGGACTTCGCCATCCTCGTTGGCGGCAGTTTCCGCGACACGATGCCCTCCTCCGCCTACAGCCCCGCCGACACGAGTCTTCGGCGCCCGGGTAACGGCACGTCAGGGCCATACGACGTGACCCTCGGTGACGTCGCAGCCGTGTTCCCCTTCGACAACAACGCTGCCACGACGACGATCACCGGTGAATCGCTCTGGCTTGCCTTGGAGAACGGCGTCTCGAAGTACCCGACGGACGGCCGCTTCCCGCAGATCTCCGGCTTCAGATTCGCCTTTGATCCGAATAGGCCGGTGGGCTCACGGATCACCTCGGTGACCAAGGCCGACGGCACGCCGATCGCGCGTGATGGTCAGGCCTACTCGGTGACGACGGTGGACTTCATGGTCAGTGGGGGTGATGGCTACGGCACCCTCTTCACGCCGTCGAGGGCCATCATGCGCGAGCCGTACCTCGACACCGTGATCAATGCACTGAAGGCCGATCTGGCAGCTGGCCGGGTGACCCCGGTGCCCACAGCGGATGGCCGCATCACGCGGGTGAGCTGACACGCGCGGGCATCTCATGGCGCAGGTGGGGGCTGGGCGTGCATGGGGCGGATTATCTGGCGGGGAAACGCACCGATGGGGGAAGTGCGGCCGGTGTTGCTTGGTAGCGTTGTGAATCTCGTCCCTCGGAAGGAAGTAACAGACATGACGTTCACCGAAGCTATCAAGAACGTGTACTCCCACTACGCGACCTTCAAGGGGCGTGCATCGCGGTCCGAGTTCTGGAAGTTCGTCATCTTCGTGGCCATCGTGACCATCGTCTTGTATCTGCCTCTCATCACGACAGGGGGATCCACAGGTGAGGTGGGGAGTGGGCTCTCAACCCTTGTCACGGTCTCGCTCCTTGCAGGCGGCATCTTCACGCTGGTGACCCTGCTGCCTTACCTGTCGGTGCTGGTGCGACGGCTGCATGACACGAATCGCTCCGGCTGGTGGTACTGGATCGCCTTGGTCCCGTTCGTGGGCAGCGTGATCCTGCTGGTCCTCTTGGCTCTCCCGACCACGCCGGGGGACAACCGGTTCGGTCCGGCGAGCTAGAGGGCTCTAGGTGCTGACATCGACAGCCGATGTCACTTCACGAAAGTACGCCCGGAGGGACTCGAACCCCCAACCGACAGGGTAGAAACCTGTTGCTCTATCCATTGAGCTACGGGCGCGCTGCACACGCATGGATGTGCGTGTGCGGGGCAATCATCCCAGATACGGCGCTCAGGCGCCGCGAGCCTCCCACTCGTCGATGTGGGCCGCGGCGTCAGCGATCGTGGTGGAGTCGCCGTGGCCGGTATGCACGACGGTCTCGGGTGGCAGGCCGAGCAGCCCACTCCGGATGGATGACGTCAGCGTGGGAAAGTCGCTGAAGGACCGCCCGGTGGCTCCTGGTCCGCCGGCGAAGAGGGTGTCGCCGCTGAAGACGACGCCGAGGGCGGGCACGTAGAGGCAGCAGCATCCGGGTGCATGCCCGGGCGTGTGGATCACATGCACATCAACACCGCCGACGGTGATGACCTGCCCGTGTGCGAGGTCGCCATCCGGGTGCACATCGGGATGGGTGAGCGCCCAGAGCTCGGCGTCACCAGGGTGCAGCAGGACTGGTGCACCCGTCGCGGCGGACAGCGCGGGAGCCACGCGCACGTGATCATCGTGGGCATGCGTGCAGACGATCGCGACCACGCGTCGCCCGTCTACCAGCGAGAGGATCGCGTCGACATCATGCGGGGCATCGATGACGATGCACTCGTCGTCATCGCCGATGATCCAGACGTTGTTGTCGACATCGAAGGTCTCCCCGTCGAGGGAGAACGTGCCCGAGGTGACGGTGTGATCGATCCGTGCCCCGGTCACAGGATCACGACGGAGCGCAGCACGTCGCCGTCATGCATCTTCGTGAAGGCATCCTCGACCGAGTCGAGGGCGATCTCCTCGGAGACGAATCGCTCGAGCGGCAAACGCCCTTGCAGGTAGAGGTCGATGAGCATCGGGAAGTCACGGCTCGGCAGGCAGTCTCCGTACCAGCTCGACTTCAACGAGCCGCCGCGACCGAAGACGTCGAGCAGGGGCAGCTCGATGGTCATGTCCGGGGTGGGAACGCCAACGAGGACGACGGTGCCCGCAAGGTCGCGGGCGTAGAACGCCTGCTTCCACGTCTCCGGAGTGCCGACGGCATCGATGACGACATCGGCGCCGTTGCCACCGGTGAGGGCCTGGATCGACTCGACGACGTCGGCCTCTCGCGCGTTGATCGTGTCGGTCGCGCCGAACTCCCGGGCGCTCGCGAGCTTGCGATCGTCGATGTCGACGGCGATGATCCGCGTGGCTCCGGCCAGTCGAGCGCCAGCGATCGCGGCGGCACCGACGCCACCGCAGCCGATGACGGCAACCGAATCACCGCGCCCGACACCGCCGGTGTTGATCGCCGCGCCGAGACCGGCCATCACGCCGCAGCCGAGGAGTCCGGCGACCGCGGGTGACGCGGCGGGATCGACCTTCGTGCACTGGCCCGCATGCACCAGCGTCTTCTCTGCGAAGGCACCGATCCCGAGGGCGGGGGAGAGCTCCGTGCCGTCCTCGAGGGTCATGCGCTGAGTGGCGTTGTGCGTGTTGAAGCAGTACTGCGGCTCGCTGCGGAGGCAGGCGCGGCAGTTGCCGCAGACGGCTCGCCAGTTGAGGATGACGAAGTCGCCGGGGGCGACGTCGGTGACGCCCTCGCCGACCTCCTCGACGATGCCACTCGCCTCATGGCCCAGCAGGAACGGGTAGTCCTGGCTGATGCCGCCCTCGCGGTAGTGCAGGTCGGTGTGGCAGACCCCGCAGGCGAGCACCCGCACGAGCGCCTCGCCGGGACCGGGGTCCGGGACGACGATGGTGACGAGTTCGACGGGAGCGCCCTGC
Organism: uncultured bacterium; assembly: GCA_903908025.1. Lineage (GTDB taxonomy): Bacteria > Actinomycetota > Actinomycetes > S36-B12 > S36-B12 > UBA10649. The sequence goes on along the minus strand of CAIVQM010000483.1, from coordinate 2,783 downwards.
GAGCGGGCGATCACACCTTGGACGTGATGCGGCATGGGAGTCCTTCCTGATGCGAGGGGTATGGCGAATGATGCCCTGTCAGGCGGGCTGCGTGCTGCGGTTTGGAATGGCCTTCGGGATTGCCAGGCAGGCGAGTCCGGCGAGGAGGGCCAGACCGCCGGCCACTAGCCACGCGGTGAGGTAGTCACCGGACATGTCGCGCATGGCGCCGGACACCGTTGCGGCTACGGCGGCACCGACCATGTGTGCGGCGAACACCCAGCCGAAGACGACCGCCCCGGCCTCGACGCCGTAGATCTGCCTGCAGAGCGTGGCGGTTGGGGGCACGGTGGCGACCCAGTCCAGGCCGAACAGGATCATCACGACGATCAGCGGCGGCTCGACGTCCGGGCCGATGATGATCGGCAGCGCGATGAGCGCGATGCCGCGCAGCCCGTAGTAGAAGAACAGGAGCAGACGAGGATTGAATCGGTCGGTGAGCCAGCCCGAGCCGATCGTGCCGATGATGTCGAAGATGCCCACGACGGCGAGCAGACTTGCGGCGGTCGTCGGTCCCATGCCGTGGTCGTGCATGGCTGGCACGAAGTGGGTGCTGATGATCCCGTTGGTCGTCCAGCCGCAGATGAAGAAGGTCCCGGCGAGCAGCCAGAAGGCCCGGGTGGACGCGGCGCTCTTGAGGGTGGTGAGCGCCGTCCCGGCGGCCTGCCAGCCACTGCCGGTCGTGTTGCGGCTGAGTTCCTCTGCAGTCGGCTCGCCGGTGGCTCCGTAGGGACGCAGGCCCACGTCGGAGGGCCGGTCACGAATGACGATGAGCACCAGCGGGATCGTGATCAGGGAGAGGCCGGAGATCGCCAGGGATGCCCACCGCCAGCCGTGCAGGTCGATGGTCCGGGCGATGAGCGGGAGGAACACCAGTTGGCCGGTCGCGAACGCCGTGCCGAGGATGCCGAGCACGAGACCTCGGCGGTGGGCGAACCAGCGGTTGGCGATGAGTGCCGCAAGGACCAGGGCCGTGGAGCCAGCGCCCAGGCCGACGAACACCCCCCACAGCAGCACCAGTTGCCAGGACTGGTTCATGAAGACGGTGAGGCCGGTGCCGAGGGCGATCAGGCCCATCGCCCCAGCGACGATATTCCGGATGCCGAAGCGCTCCATCAGTGCCGTCGCGAAGGGAGCCGTCACTCCGTAGAACACGAGGTTGACGGAGACGGCGAGGCTGGTTGCCGCGCGACCCCAGCCGAACTCGTCCTCGAAGGGGACGACCATGACGCCGAAGGACGAGCGGAAGGCCGCCGACGAGATGAGGACGAGGAACGTCACGCCGGCGACGAGCCAGGCCCGGTGGATGTGCATCCTCACGCACGAAGAATAGGCGGCCGCTCGTCGAGCCTTGTCGAAACACCCTCGGTGTGATGGGGTGAAGTCGGGGGCACGACCGAGAAGGAGCGGGCCATGTCCGGTAGCGGAACCAAGCAGGATCCCTGGGAGTTGACGACTGCGCCCGGCACCTCGGCGTACGCGATGTACCGCGATGAGGCCGCTGATCCGCCGGCACTTGTCTGCCAGGTCGGATCGACGAAGCTGATGTATGACCTGCGCGCGATCGATGACCTGCACGCGATGCTCGTGGCGGCAGGTGACTGGGTCCCGCTGGGTGCGGCCGACGAGAAGAAGGATGCGTCTCCCGGCAGTGTCGAGGCGTGGGGCCGTGCGGCGGACAACCCGGTCGGTGGCTGGTACGGATTGCGCAAGGGCTACCGCGGCCGTTTCGGCATGTACCTGCCGCCGCTGCTTGAGGAGCTCGGCCTCGTCGAGCTCGAGCACAATCCGCGCAACAACCGGGTTCGCGCACTCTCGTCGTCTGCTCCGTCGGTCCACAGGTAGCCGAACGGGCTGTCGGTCGGCCACAGGCGGTGCAGGGACCTTTCGCGCCGGGCAGGGTGGCGGCAATCTGCAGTGCATCCGGGATCCGCCCGGGGGCACAGGCAGGGGCACACCATGAATGACATTTCCTTCCCGCTCGTCGGTAACGTCGTCAACGACGTCGAGTTGCGGTTCACCAAGTCGGGGGAGCCGGTGGCCTCCTTCCGCGTGGCCGCCGGCACGCGGCGCTTTGATCGCGCCAATGACCGTTGGGTCGACGGCGACACGCATTACTTCACGGTGTCGTGCTGGCGCGGACTCGCGCACAACGTCGTCCAGAGCCTGACGAAGGGCATGCCCGTCATCGTCTTCGGCCGGTTGCGCAGCCGCGAGGTGCAGCGGCCCTGCACCGACCACACCCACACCGTCCGGTACTTCGACATCGAGGCGTCGGCGGTTGGCCCCGACTTGTCGCGCGGGGTTGCCACCTTCACGAGGGTCAAGCGCGAGGCGGTCGTGGAGAGCGAGCGGCGGGCACTGGCGGACGCGATTGTCGAGGCCGGCCTCGATCACGGCGAACTCGTCGACACGGAGACCGGCGAGATCATTGCCGAACCGGCGGCCTAGTTGCCCATTATGGGATTGTGGGCCTACTCTGAGCCGAACGGGGTCGAGGCAGGAGGGCTGGCAATGCTGGTTGAGACGGACGCCCGCAGCCGAGTGGTCTTGCCGGGTCATCCGAATGCTGCCTTCGTTCTGCGGGAGAACGAGGACGGCAGCATCCTGCTGGAGCCAGCACTCGTGATCAGCAGGGCGCAGCACGAATATGACACCGACCCTGATCTGCAGCGCCTCCTGACTCGGGCCGCCACATCGCAGACGGTGCGTCGTGAGCGCCGGCGCCTTGCCGGGTGAGCCCC
>CAIVQM010000482.1 GCA_903908025.1 uncultured bacterium | reverse complement strand
CGGCCGCGGCAGATCGATGGCGTGGACGCGCGCACCCCAGCGCAGCAGGGAACGGGTCGGCCCCATCTCGGCGCCGGCCCCGAGGATGGCGATGTCGACATCACGCAGATCCAGCCAGTCCGGGTTGTCGAGGACGAGCGTCAGCGCCTCGGCGAAGCCGGGCTCGGCGATCCCGTTGGACACCCACTCGTCGATCTGGCGGCGCAGGTCACTGCCGAAGAGCCGGCGACCGCTGTACGGCAGCGTGAGCTCGGGTTCCGGGGGGATGATGCCCTGCACGGTGACGGACCCGAACCGGGGCTGGTCGAACCGCTCCATGGCCTGCCAGAGCGGCAGGTGCTCGCCATTGCGCCCGAAGACGAAGCGTCGGTGCGCCGAGTCCAGCCCATCCGTGGAGATGGTGACAGCGTCATCAGCTCGCATGGCGGCCGCGCGGACGATGTCGCGCAGGGGTCCGATGTAGCCACCACGCCAGTCGGAGGTGTGCTCAATGCGGGCGGCAATGGTCGGGTCCACGCGGCGGATGCTGTCGGCGAAGATCGCGCGCCCTGCGGCGCTGGTGCTGCGGCGGCCGTCGCCACCCTCAGGGAATGCCAGGCCCTCGTCTGCCGAGCGGGCGCTGTCTGCCATTTTCGGAGGATAGCCAATCGGGTCAGTGCTCGGAGCAGATGGTGCTGCCGAGCTCGGCAGCCACCAGGAGCGCGACCCGGACATCATCCGATGTCGTGCGGAAGTTGGTGAAGCACGGGCGCAGCCAGGTGCGGCCGTCGATCACCGCAGGGGAGATGTAGACCCTCCCATCGTGCTGCATGGCGCGGCACAGGTACTCGTTGTGCCGGTCGATGTCGTGGCAGCCGGGGAGCACGTGGCGGATCGGGACGATGGACAGCTGCGGCTCGTGATCACGGGTCTGGAACTCCGGGTGTGCCTCTGCAAGGCCGTACAGAAGTCTGGCCTGGGCGAGATTGGCCTCGATCGCCGTGCGGAATGCCTGGGCCCCGTGCACGCGCAGGGCGAGCCACAGCTTGAGAGCGCGCAGCGGCCGCGAGTACTCGAGGGTGACGTCGACGGCGTTGAGCTCGTCATCCTCGTGTGGGATGTAGTCCTCGTTGTGCGAGAACACCGCTGCCAGGTTGGCCTTGTCGCGCACGAGCACCGCGCTGCAGGCCTTCGGGACGAACATCCACTTGTGCGCATCAACGCCGAGGGAGTCCGCGCGTTCCAGACCGGCGAACAGTGGCGCGGACGTGGGCGCGGCGGCGGCGGGCAGGCCGTAGGCACCGTCGACATGCAGCCAGACTCCGCGTGGCTCGCACACATCAGCGATGGCACCGATGGGGTCCACCGCGCCGGTCAGTGTGGTGCCGGCCGTTGCGACGACGGCGATCGGGGTGATGCCGGCGGCGATGTCCGAGTCGATGTGTCGCGCGAGGTCCATCGGGTCCATTCGGCGCCGTGAGTCGATGGCGATATCGCGGACGTTGTCACGGCCGATGCCGAGCAGTTCCGCAGCCCGCGTGACGGAGTAATGCGCCTCGGCCGAGCAGTACATGGCTGCCGGACGGCCCAGCATGCCGGTCGATCGACTGCCGGGCAGGGCTCGCTCACGGGCGGCAGCAAGGGCGGTGATGTTGCTGATCGTGCCGCCGCTGGTGAAGGAGCCGGTGGCTGCGGGGAAGCCGAGGAAGGCGGCGAGCCAGTCGATGGCCTGGCGCTCGAGCTGCGTTGCGCCTCGTGCGTCGAGCGCGAGGTTGATGTCGTACGAGTGGGCAAGCAGATCGGCCAGTGCGCCCACCTCGAGGCCGCTCGATCCGATGTAGGCGAAGTAGCGGGGGCGAGCCTGGGCGAGGGATGCGTCGAGGACATCAGCAGCGAAGTCGAGATCCGCGATGACATCGCCGGGGGACTCAGGCAGTTCCTCGCGGAGCCGGGCGAGCAACTCCGAGGAAGGCACGGTCTCGATCTCGCGCGCCTCGTCGAAGCCGCGCCATGCCCGCGCCACGAGTGCGGCGGCATGCTCGAGCGCCGGATCACGCTGGTCGCCGAGCGTCAGCGGGCTCATGCCCTCGCCGCCAGCTGCTTGCGATAGGGGATGAGATCCGGAGTCCGGTCGATGCCGACGACGCCGACGAGACCCGACGTGTTGTGGTACTCGACGATGCAGGGTCCGTCAGTGTCGCCCTCGACCACCTCGATGCGATCGGCGATGCCGGGCATCCCGAAGGACTGCAGTGCATAGTCGTACTGGTCGGACCAGAACGACGGCATCGCCGTGAACGGCGCATCACTCGGTTCGTCGCCGGCGAGCAGGGCCGCGAGTGTCGCCCCGGCTCGGCGGCCTGTCTCCGTCGGCATGTTCCAGTGCTCGATCCGCCGGGGGATTCCGCCGAACAGCGCATTGGGGTGCCGGGCAATGTCACCGACGGCCACGACCTGTGCCAGATCAGTGGCGACCCGCATCGAACTGTCGACGTGAACGCCGTCGGTGAGGTCGAGGCCGTTGCCGGCGAGCCATTCCGTGTTCGCGATCGAGCCGACCGCCTCGATCACGACATCAGCCGGCAGTTCGGTGCCATCGCTCAGGGCCACCGACCGGACGCGGTCGCGGCCGGAGAAAGCATCGATCGAGTGACCGAGGTGGAAGCGCACTCCGTGTGTCTCGTGCCGCCGCCGCATACCGGCGCCCAGCTCCGCGCCGAGTGGCCGGATCATCGGTTCCGCGTCGATCGCCACGATCGCCACCTTCGCACCGAGCTTCCGTGCGGTCGCAGCCGTCTCGCAGCCGATGAACCCCGCGCCCATGATGATGACGTGTGCACCGGGCGTCAGCAGGGTGCGTAGCTTCATCGCGTCATCCGCGGTCCGCAGCACGTGCCGGCCTTCGGTCGGGCCGGGGATGGGCAGGCGCCGAGGCCGGATGCCCGATGCGATGACAAGGCCATCGAAGGGCAGCACGGTTCCGTCAGCGAGGGTCACGGTGTGATCGGCTAGTGATGCGCTCGCGGCGTGGCAGCCCAGTCGCCAGTCGACATCCTCAACGGTGGCCTTGCGACGGAACTCCAAGCCGGTGACATCGATCCCGCCCGCCAACGCCTCCTTGGACAGGGGTGGCCGGTTGTACGGCAGGTACGGCTCGTCGCCGACCACGGTGATGGGTCCCGCGTATCCCGCGGCGCGCAGCGACTCCGCAGAGCGCAGTCCACCCAGTCCGGCACCGACGATGACGACACTCATGTTGACGGGCCGCCCTACGAGACCGTGATTGCCTGCATGGGGCAGACGTCAGCGGCGTTCACGATGTCCGCACGGTGACTGATGTCGGAATCCGCGACGTAGACAAGCTTGCCGTCCTCGTCGAGATGGAACACGTCCTCGGCCTCGAAGCAGCATTGGCCATAGCCCTGGCACTTGCTTCGGTCGACGTAGACCGTGACCACGGGTATGTCAGGGGCAGTCACGGCTCGACGGTGATGGCCCGGTTCGGGCAGAGTTCGGCGGCGAGCTCAACGGCCTCACGCCGGGACTCGTCGATATCGCTCGCCACGTGCAGGTAGCCCTTGTCGTCCATGCTGAAGACGTCGTCTGCCTCGATGCAGCACATCGCCGATGACTTGCAGGCCTTGAAGTCCACGTTCACGGTGACCATTGAGATTCCCTTCGTCTGGTGTCGGACTCTAGCGCCGTCACACGCCCTCTTCAGCGAGAAGCGCCTCGACGATCTCCCGGATCTTCAGTCCGACGACGTCGGAGTTCACGTTGACCTCACGACCGGGCCCATCGCGGTCGATGACAGCCTGAGCGGTCTCCATGGCGACGAGGACGCGCCGGTAGTAGTCCGCGAACATGCCGGCCAGGT
>CAIVQM010000481.1 GCA_903908025.1 uncultured bacterium | reverse complement strand
GACGTCATCGACGATGACGACGCGACTCCCCGGGCCCGCCGCGTCCTGATGGAGCTCAAGCGCTGCCGATCCGTACTCGAGGTCATAGGCCTGCGCATGCACGGCGCGAGGCAGCTTTCCGGGCTTGCGAAGCGTCACGAAGCCGGCGCCCAAGTGGTACGCCAACGCGGCGCCATAAGGGAATCCGCGAGCCTCGATGCCAACAATGAGATCGACGGTTCCTCGCCCCAACTGAATGGCCACCAGATCCACGGCGGTCGCGAACGCCACCGGGTCGGCGAGCAGCGGCGTCAGATCACGGAACAGGATGCCGGGCTCTGGCCAATCAGGCACATCCTTCACACGTGACCAGAGCAGTCGCTCAGCCGCGGAGCGGTCAAACACGTCAGCTCTTGCCGCGCTTGGATCGTGCCTGCTTCTTCGGCTGCTGCCGGGTCGTTGAGTCCGTTCGGGTGAGGGACGTGACCGGGCTTGACGCCACACCCCGCTCGATGGCGTCGGCAGACCCCGTGGCCGACGTGCCGTCGCCGGCTGGTGCCGAGCGAGCCTGCTTGCGCCGGGCCGCGACCCGTGCCGCCAAGGACTTCATCTCCGGCTGTCGCTCCTTGAGCTGCACGAGGAACGGCGTCGCGATGAAGATCGACGAGTATGCGCCAGCAGCCATGCCCACAGCGAGCGCAACAGCGAGGTCGAGCAGGGTGCCGGCGCCGAGGAACCCCGCACCCACAACGATGATCGCGAGAACCGGCAGCAGTGCGACGATCGAGGTGTTGATTGATCTGATCAGCGTCTGGTTAACCGCCAGGTTTGCCGCCTCGCCGTACGTCATGACGGACTGGCCGGCGATACCGCGGGTGTTCTCCTTGACCTTGTCGAATACGACGACGGTGTCGTACAGCGAGTAACCGAGAATTGTCAGCAGCCCGATCACTGTCGCAGGCGTGACCTCGAGTCCGGTGAGCGAGTAGATACCCACAGTGATGACGAGATCGTGCACCAGCGCGACCAGCGCGGCTACTGCCATCCGCCATTCGAAGTAGATCGACAGGAAGAGCATGACCAGCAGGATGAAGACGATCAGACCCTGCAAGGCCTTCTTGGAGATCTCCGATCCCCAGGTGGGCCCAACGATCTGGGCCTTGATCTCGTCCTTCGGCACGCCACAGGCCTCGGCGAGCTGACCGGCCAGCACGGAGCTCTCGGCCGGCGTGACTGCCTCCGTCTGCACACGCACGGTCCCGTTGCCCGTCTGCGTGACGATCGCCTGCGCGCCCGTAGCCGTCTCGGCGACGCTGCGCGCCTCCTCGACAGTGCACGTGGCATTGGGCATAGCGAACTCCGCACCCCCGCGGAACTCGATACCGAGGTTCAGCCCGCGGAAGAGCAGCGAGCCGATGCAGACGACCAGAATGACGGCCGACGCGATGTACCAGGTCTTGCGGCGACCGACGAAGTCGATCGACGACTCGCCCGCGTAGAGCCGATGCCCGATGCTCCGCACTCCGCTCATGAGGAGACCTCCTTGCTCGACGTGCGACGTCTGGACGAGGCGGCGGCACCGGCCACGCTGGCACCACCAAGCCGGTCAGGATCCAGACCGGTCCACTTCGAACCCTTCTGCATCCACGAGGACCTGCCAAGAATCACGACGATCGGATGCGTGAACCAGAACGCGACGAGCACGTCGATGAGCGTGGTGAGGCCGAGAACGAAGGCGAACCCGCGCACGCTGCCGACCGACAGCACGTAGAGCACGACCGCCGCGAGCAGCGATACGAAGTCTGCCGCCAGCAGCGTTCGACGAGCCCGTACCCAGCCCGAGTCGCAGGCCTGCCTCAGCGAACGGCCGTCGCGGATCTCGTCTCGGATGCGTTCGAAGTACACGATGAAGGAGTCCGCCGTGATGCCGATCGCGACGATGGCACCAGCGACACCCGCCAGGCTCAGCGTGAGGCCGATTGTCTTGCTCAGCACGATGAAAGCGAGGTACAGGATGCCGCCCGCAATCACCAACGACAGGACCGCGACGACACCCAGCGCACGGTAGTAGGCCAGCAGGTAGAGACCGACGAGGATGAGGCCGATCAGCCCAGCGAGGAGGCCCGCGCGCAGTTGCTCGTTGCCGACGGTCGGGGAGACGGTGGTGATGTCGACCGCCTCGAGAGTGACGGGCAGCGCGCCGTACTTCAGGACGTTCGCCAGATCGCGAGCCTCCTGCGCGGTGAAGTTGCCCTCGATCTGGGCGGACCCGCCGAGGATGGGCTCGTTGAAGCGAGGCGCGGAGGTGACGACGCCGTCCAGCACGATCGCGAACGCGTTGCAGGGGTTGGCGCCTGCGCCGCCGCACTCCGGCAGGGCGGAGAGCCGCGTGGATGCATCACCAAGGGCCTTCGCGCCCTCGGAGTCGAAATCCAAAGACACAACCCAGCCCACGCCGTTCTGCGGCATGACGGCATTGGCGCCCGTGACGTTGGTGCCCTGGATGAAGGCGGGCTCAAGGTTGTACTTCGCCTGACCGTTGGACTCGCAGGTGCCGAGCCACTTCGCCGGGTCGTCCGGACGGCCGCCGGTGAAGTTGGCCGGGACTGTGCAGTCGAGTGCCGCGATCTGAGCCTGGAACTCCGCAGTGTTCTCCTTGGCCTGGATCAGTTCGGCCTGCGGAGCGGATGCGGAGGCGATGGGGACGCCGATGCGGAGGCCGACGGTGAGGCGGCGGGCGAGGCCGACGCAGACGCGGCAGGCGATGCGGAAGCCGACGGTGAGGCGGCGGGCGAAGCCGACGCAGACGCGGCAGGCGATGCGGAAGCAGCAGGGTCAGCCAACGGGCTGTACAGCCCCCACACCGGCCGGAAGTCAAGCAGCGCCGTCTTCTGCACCAGGTCGACGACCCGGTCCTGGTTCACACCCGGAACCGAGACCACGATGACCGCACCGTCGCCGGAACCCTGGGTGGTTACCTCTGCCTCGGCCACGCCGAGACCATCGACGCGCTGGCGGATGATCGTGACCGTCTGCTGCAGCTGCTCCTCAGTGATACTCGCCCCGGCCGTTACCGGCGTGGGCTTGAGAATCACCTGAGTGCCACCCTGCAGGTCGAGGCCCAGCCGGACCGTGCTGTCGGTCCCCGGCCAGAACGCGACGACGCCCAGAGCGAGCACGACGACGACGAGGGCGACGAGCAGCCGGACGGGCTTGCTGCTGGACGGTGGCGCCACGGTGCTCCTTCAGGGGTTCGGGCAAGTCAACATGCGGCATCCAGCGGTGGCGTGCGCCACCAGACCTGGGGACGCTGTCAGTCTACGGGGGGCTCCGCGTCGTCCCGCACGGCGTTCTCGGGTGTCTCCTCGGCGATCGGGTCGATCACCCGGGAGATGGCCGCGGGCAGGATCCGGATGTGCACGCCCGGCGACACTTCCAGGCTGATCTGCTCATCCGTGACGACCGCGATGGTTCCAAAGATGCCCGCACTCGTCATGATCTCCGTGCCGGGCTGGAGGGCGGTCAGCATCTGCGCCTGCTTGGCCTGTCGCTGCTTGCCCGGCCGGATGATGAGGAAGTAGAAGGCCGCCCCGGCCCCCACGATCATGAGCAGACTGAGCGGGTCCACGAGCATCTCCAAGGGTCAGTGCGCAACTATGCGACCAGATGAGGCTACTGCAGGGGCGATCAGGCCAGATCGAGGGCCTGCTGGTCTCCCAGCGCCCTGGCCGCGGCCGGCGGCTCCATGCCAGCATGCCGCCAGGCCGCCGCGGTCGCCATCCGACCCCGCGGAGTGCGCAGCAGCATCCCCAGCCGCACCAGGAAGGGCTCGGAGACGGTCTCGATGGTCTCGGGCTCCTCGCCCACGGCCACGGCCAGGG
>CAIVQM010000480.1 GCA_903908025.1 uncultured bacterium | reverse complement strand
GTCCAACTCAAATTCGCTCTTTGACCTGTCCTTCACCGACAACCGCGGCCAGGAGGTGTCCCTCTCGGAGTACGCCGGCAGGCCGGTGCTGATCGTCAACACCGCCAGCAAGTGCGGCTTCACTCCCCAGTACGACGGGCTGCAGAAACTGCACGAGCAGTTCGGTCCGCAGGGGCTCGTCGTCCTCGGCTTTCCGTGCGACCAGTTCGCACACCAGGAGCCGGGCAGTGACTCCGACATCGAGGAGTTCTGCCGCGTGAACCACGGGGTGACCTTCCCGCTATCCACGAAGGTCGACGTCAATGGCAAGAACGCTCATCCGGTGTTCGTCTTCCTGAAGGAGCACGCAAGCGGATTGCTCGGATCCTCGATCAAGTGGAACTTCACGAAGTTCCTCGTCGCTCCTGACGGCCAGACGGTCCAGCGCTATGCCCCCAAGACCGCTCCGTCCGCCCTCTCCGGCGACATCGAGGCCCTGCTCACCGCTCCGAAGTAGCCGTACCGGGAACCAGCGCCTCGACAATCATCCACAAGGCCGCCGCTGACGGTCATCGATCCACTGGGCCTTGCGGACGTCGACGGCTGCCCCTCCCGGCATGAACGCTGTCCTCCATCGCTTTCTGATGGAGGGATAGAAATGGTATATTTTCAGCATGCCCACGGTTCCTGTAACGCATGGCCCTGACCTTCGAGTTCGACGTGAGGAAGAGCCGGGTGAACGTGGCGATGCACGGGATCGACTTCGTTCAAGCCCAGGACCTGTGGCGCGACGAACGACTCCTGGAGATTCCGGCACGCACCGTCGACGAACCCCGTTCCCTCATCGTGGCCATGTTCGAAGGCCAGCACTGGTCAGCCATCGTGACCTACCGCGGAGAGTGCATTCGACTCATCTCCGTTCGACGCTCCAGGGAGCAGGAGGCGCGGCTGTATGAAGGCTCGTGAGTTCGACCAGAAGTTCGACCAGGGCGAGGACATCACCACCGCCTTGGATCTGACCCGCGCCCGCCGACCCATGCGCGACGTTCAACGGGTCAACGTCGACTTTCCATCCTGGATGGTCCAGTCATTGGACGACGAGGCACACCGACTCGGTGTCACTCGTCAGTCGATCATCAAGGTCTGGATTGCAGAACGGCTGGCGGCAGGCTGACTCCATACCCCAGCGTCACATCCCGCGGCGGGTGTGACGCCCGCGTATGGAGTCGCGGGATCACTCGGTGCTGATGGCCTCCAGGACGTTGAGGCGGCCCGCCCGGAAGGCCGGCCACAGCGCAGCCAGCACCCCGACCGCCCCCGCCAGGACGAGGAACAGCAGCAGGCCCAGCCACGGGATGTCGAGCACCTCGATCCCCTGATCGATCAGCGTGCGCTGCAGCGCAACCGCGAACCACACCCCCAGCACGAGCCCGATGACCGCGCCGTAAACGGCGATGACGAGCGCCTCCAGCACGACCATCGTGCGGATCTGCCGACGGAGTGCGCCGACCGCGCGCAACATGCCGATCTCGCGAGTCCGTTCGACAACGGACAGCACGAGGGTGTTCACGATGCCCAGCACGGCGATGAGGATCGCAAGGCTCAGCAGCATCACCATGACGAGCAGCAACTGGTCGACACTCGATGTGATCTGCTCGCGGAACTGCACCTGACTCAGCACCTGCACAGTCGGGTAGTCGACGAGGGCCGCGGTCATCGCCTCCTGCAACTGCGTCGGATCCGCATCCGGCTCGGCCTTGACGTAGAGGAAGGAAGCACCCGTCTCGACGCCCGCTTCGGCGAGCGCTGCCGCGTCGACGACGTATCCCGAGTAGGCGCCCGCGGGGTCATACAGGCCCGTGACCGTGAAGTCGGCCGTGCCGGTCGTCACGCGGACGGTCACGGGATCCCCGATGCCAACGCCCGCACCGGTCGCCGTCGCAGTGTCGACGAGCATGCCGCCCGTGCCGAGCCCCGCGAGCGATCCGGACGTGAACGTCAGCGTCACCATCTCACCGAAGGTCGACGAGTCGACGCCGACAACGGCCGCACCCTGTCCCTCGACTTCCGCCGGGACGATCTTCACCGGTGAGACCGCTGCAACGCCGGGCACGGTCGCCACCGTCGCGGTCACCTGGTCGGGGAACGGACGCTGCGTCTGGCTCGAGATCAGGAAGTCAGCACCGACGACCCGGTCGATGACCTGTGTGATCGATGTCTTGGCAGATGAGGCGAAGATCGTGAGTGCGGATACCAGCGCTAGGCCGATCATCAGGGCGGACGCTGTCGCCGCCGTGCGTCGCGGCTGGCGCTCGGCGTTCTGCACTGCGAGCGAGCCCACCGTGCCGAACATCCGAGGGAACGCGAATCCGAGGATGCGCACAAGGGGTCCGGCGATCGCCGGGCTGAGGACGATGGCGCCGATCAGCGCAGCGACGACACCAACGCCGACGTACTGCGAGCCCGCTCCCCCGCCGACCATCGCACCCGCAGTCATCGCCCCGAGGCCCAAGACCAGCAGGATGCCACCGGCGATCGCCCGCAACCGCAGGGATCGCATCGGGATCGCCACGTCGTCTCGCAGCGCCGCCATCGGCGGGATGCGCGACGCCCGGAGCGCCGGAGCGAGGGCAGCGATCACCGTCACGAGAACACCGATGAGCAGACCCACGATGATCGTGCGAGGCAGCAGAACCAAACCGCCGGTGGGGATCTCCGCCCCGATCGCCGCGAACAGGCTCTGGAGCCCGAAGGCCACGGCCACGCCGACGCCCAGGCCGAGTACCGCACCGACCAACCCGACACCGAAGGACTCGGCGATGAGCGAGCGCACGATCTGGCCGCGCGTGGCACCCAGCGCTCGCAGCAGCGCGAGTTCGCGGCTGCGCTGCGCCACCAGCATGGAGAAGGTATTGAGGATGATGAAGCTGCCGACGAAGAGCGCAATGCCGGCGAACACCAGCAGGAAGATGTCGATGAACGCCAGACCCGAGGCGATGTCAGCCGCCGCCTGGTCGGCTGCCTCCTGACCGGTGCGCACCGTGGCCGCGTCGCCGATGACGGCACGGACGGCGGCAGCCAGGACTTCCTGGCTCACGCCCTCGCTCGCCACGGCATCGATCTCTGTGTACTCGTCACGTCCACCCAGCAGAAGCTGCTGCGCGGAGGCCGTATCGAAGGCGGCGATGGTTGCGCCCGCAAGGTTGCCCGATGAGCCGTAGCGGAATACGCCGACGAGCGTTGCCGTCATGGCACCGTCGGGGCTCACCAGAGAGACACTGTCCCCCAGCACGTAGCCCGACTTCTCGGCCGACACCGAGTCCAGAGCAACCTCACCCGATGCGGCGGGACCTCGGCCTTCAGTGAGCCGGAACGGCGTGAGGTCCTGGTCGTCGTCCCAGTTGCTGCCGAACGTCGGAGCCCCGGTCGTTCCGAGCACCGTGCCATCGGTGCCCACGATGCTCACACCATCGGCGAGCACCTGCCCGCCGGCCTTCGCCACACCGTCGACCCCCTGCACCTGCGCGAGGAGGTCAGCGGGGAGCGTCAGGGGCGGCCCGTTGCGGCTGGCTCGTCCGCTTCCACTTGCCGCCGGGTCTTCGTTCGGAGTAACCACGACATCGCTGGTGGTTGCTGAGAACAGATTCGTGAACGTGCTGTTGAGGGTGTCGGTGAAGATCAGCGTGCCGACGACGAACCCGACGCCGAGCACGATGGCAACACCGGATAGGACCAGGCGGAGCTTGTGGTGCAACAGGCTCCGCCATGCGCTGCGCAGCATGTCGCTAGGACCTCCGGCCCTTGCCGTCGAAGCCCTTCATACGGTCGAGGACTCCCTCCGCCGTCGGGTTGTCCATCGTGTCGACGATCTGCCCGTCGGCGAGGAAGAGCACATGGTCGGCGTATGACGCCGCCGTCGGGTCGTGGGTGACCATGACGATGGTCTGGCCATGGTCGTCGACGCTGCGACGCAGGAACGACAGGACCTCAGCGCCCGCGCGGGAGTCGAGGTTGCCCGTGGGCTCGTCGGCGAAGATGATCTGCGGCCGGCTTGCGAGGGCCCGCGCTGCGGCGACGCGTTGCTGTTGGCCGCCGGACAGCTGGCTGGGCCGATTGCGCAGTCGGTCGCGCAGGCCGATCGTGTCGATGACGCTGTCGACCCACTCCTGGTCGACCTTGCGTCCCGCGATGTCCATCGGCAGCGTGATGTTCTCGAGCGCAGACAGCGTCGGAACGAGGTTGAAGGCCTGGAATACGAATCCCACCGCATCACGTCGAAGGCGCGTGAGGTCGTTGTCCTTGAGCACGGTGAGGTCAACGTCGCCGATATAGACCTTGCCCGATGTGGCCGAGTCGAGCCCGGCGCAGACGTGCATGAGGGTGGACTTGCCCGATCCGGACGGCCCCATGATCGCCGTGAACCGACCACGGCCGAAGTCGACGCTGACGGAGTCAAGCGCAGTGACAGCGGTCTCGCCTTCGCCATAGACCTTCGTCAGCTCGACGGCCCGCGCGGCCGGACCCGCGGTGGGTGACTCGTGGCTCGCGGCAATGGTGTCCTGTGTCATGGCTCCACCTTGATCGTCCCTGATACGGCTCGCGACCCCGATCGGCTGCCGGCGCTCGCTCATCGTAAACGGCGGGACCTCCGGCGAGGCCTCCCGACCCCGGCCGTGACACGCTGGGTCCGAACATCCACTTGGAGGCCCGCTGTGTCCGCAACGACCGACCGACCCTGGCTGAGCAGCTACGCCGAGAGTGTCCCGGCCGAAATCGACATCACCGACGAGACGCTGTGCGACCTACTTGACACGGCCGTGACTCGTTTCGATACCGGCATCGCGCTCGACTTCTACGGCGCCACGACCACCTACCGGGAAATGGGCACGCAGGTCGCGCGCGCAGCCGAAGCCCTGCGCGGGCTCGGCGTCCAGCCCGGTGACCGCGTAGCGCTGGTCCTGCCCAACTGCCCGCAACACGTCGTGGCGTTCTACGCCGTGATGCGCCTGGGAGCGATCGTCGTGGAGTGCAATCCGCTCTACACCGCCGAGGAGCTCGCCTACCAACTCGCCGACAGCGGTGCGCGATTCGCGATCGCGTGGGACAAGGTCGTGCCGACCCTCGACGCAATCCAGGTGCAGACGCATCTCACGACCATCGTCGCAGTGAACATGACCACGGCGCTCCCCATGGGCAAGAGGGTCGCCATGCGGCTACCCATCGCCAAGGCACGCACTACCCGCGCGGCCATGACGGCAGCAGCCACGGGTGTACCCACGTGGAAGAAGCTCGTCGCGCGCAGCGCGCCGCTCGCCGCCGATCATCCGCATCCAGCGGCATCGGACCTCGCCGTCCTGCAGTACACCGGCGGAACGACCGGCGTGCCGAAAGGCGCAATGCTCACGCACAGCAACCTGCGCTCCAATGCCGCACAAGGACGCGCGTGGGTACCGGGTCTCGTCGACGGCGAGGAGGTCATCTACGCCGTCCTGCCGCTCTTCCACGCCTACGGCCTGACCCTGTGCCTCACCTTCGCGATCAGCAGCGGCGCAACCCTGGTCCTGTTCCCGCGATTCGATGCCCAGCAGGCACTCGCTGCCATGAAGCGGCGGCCGGCGACCTTCCTGCCCGGCGTGCCACCCATCTACCGAGCGCTCGCGGAGGCGGCCAACGCCCAAGGGACCGACCTGCATTCGATCCGCTTCGCCCTCTCCGGCGCGATGCCGCTGCCCACGCCCGTCGTCGACCTGTGGGAGGCGACCACCGGCGGCCTGCTCGTCGAGGGATACGGCATGACGGAGACGTCGCCGGTCACCATCGGCAACCCCATCGCCGCAACGCGACGGCCGGGCACCGTCGGCATCCCATTCCCGTCAACCGACATCCGAATCGTCGATCCCCACGACCCCACGCGCGACTGCGAGGAGGAGGACTCGGGTGAACTGCTCATCCGCGGGCCGCAGGTGTTCGCCGGCTACTGGAACCGTCCCGACGACACCGCCGCGACGCTGCTCGACGGCGGCTGGATCCGCACCGGCGACATCGTCGTCATGGACCATGACGGCTTCATCACCATCGTCGATCGGATCAAGGAACTCATCATCACTGGCGGCTTCAACGTCTACCCCTCACAGGTCGAGGAGGTACTGCAACAGGTCCCCGGTGTGCTGGAGGCGGCCGTCGTCGGCCTGCCGGACGGCTCCGGTGGCGAACAGGTGGTCGCCGCGATCGTGGTGGCACCGGGCAGCTCCGTCGATGCCGAGCAGGTGCGCGAGGCCGCCCGCCTCCACCTCACGGCCTACAAAGTTCCGCGGCAGGTGTTCATCGTCGACGAATTGCCACGATCAATGATCGGCAAGGTGCTGCGCCGCGAGGTGCGCACACACCTGTTGGAGCATCCGGACCGTCGCTAGCGCGAGGACTTCAGGCCCGCTGCAGCAGCTCGAGCAGGTCCTCATACTGGCCGATGAGGTACGCACTGTCGCCGGCACGCAGGACGGTGTCGGGACGCGGCGGGAAGTGCAGGTCCTCGGCGCCCGCAGGCTGCACAGCAACGATGCTCGTGGTCGTACGGAGATCACCGACCGCGACACCGTCGAGTCCGCCACCCGACGGCACAGGCAGTCGAACCGCGATGAACAGGGTCGAGCCGACGTAGAACGTTCCGAGTACGTCGACCCCGAGCGCCGCGCCCACGAACCACGGCGATGCCAGCTCGGCAATCGAACGTGCGATTCCGGCATCGAGTCCGGTGCCGATCACCCGCGCGAGGTTCTTGCTGAACACCCGCAGCGCGATCGGCACCGGTCGATCGCCGACCACACCTCGCACGGCCAGTCCGGTCTCGATGTTCACGAGGTCATCGGTGGTGAGGACGGCCACGCCCGCCGCGCGATGGATGCCGGCGGCCGCCTGCGTCTCCGGCAAGGTCGCGTCGCCGATCAGCACGGGAATACCGGCGGCTCGCATCTGAGGGACGAACCGCTGCCCCTCACCGCTGTCGATGACGGCGACCTCGTAGCCGGCATCGTGCAGGTCCATCGCCACCTTGCTGCCGACCGCACCGAGCCCGATCACGACGATGTGGCCCTCCATACCGGTAACGCGCTGGCGACCGAGTGACTGAGCGAGTCGACGGGACACGAGGGCGTTGGTGAGCAACGCGGTTGAGAGGGCGACCAGTGTGGCCCCCAGCAGGATCAGCACGATCGCCCAGATCCGCAGCCACGTGCCTTGATCGCGGAAATAGAAGTCGCCGAAGCCGACCGTCGCGATGGTCTCTGCCGTGAAGTACACAGCATCGAGCACGCTCATCCGGCTGCCGTCGGGCTCCTCGTATCCCACGGTCAGCACCGTGACGGACAGCAGTGCAAGTGCCGAGAGCACGGCGAAGGCGATCCGGAACGGCCGATCGACCGCGTCGGACATCGCTGCCAGCGCCTCCTTGACCCGTCGACGCAAGGTGGGCCCAATCGCCGTCAACGTGTCACGCTCGGGCTCGAGGCCGGCCTCCCGAAACGCCTGTTCAGTACCCAGCAAGGTGACCAGATCGCCAGGCTGAACCTCGTGGTCCAGGCTCGGTCCGGACATGATCGGCGAGCCGTCGACTGGCTGCACCGCGATGGGCGCCAGCTCCCCCCACAGCAGCCCGAAAGTTCCGCTGGTGGGACTCGGCAGCGTCGCGACGGAGAACTCGGTACCGCCCAGGGTGATCGCGTGGGTCGTGCGCTGGACGGCCGTCTCAACGAAGGACATCGACGCGAGCTCGGCGACATTCAGCACGGCTCCCGGCTGCGTCACCGACGCAAGTGCCTTGCCCACCGAGGCATTCGCCATCCGCACCACGATGCGCACATCGGGTGAGATATCGCGGACGAGAAGCGCAAGTCGGATATTGCGCACGTCGTCGTCCGTGACACACAGCACCGCCAGTGCCGTGGCCACGCTCGCGACGTGCAGGGTGTCCTGACTCAGGCCGTAGCCGACGAGGTAGGTGACTCCCCAGCGCTGCAGGTCCTCCTGCTCCGTGGGATCGGCATCGGGATCGACGACGATGACCTGCTGGCCGGCATTGGCCAGCTGGCGAACGACGCGTCGGCCGACGCCGTGGAATCCGAAGACCACGACGTGCCCGCGGAGTTCCGCGCCTGCTGTCACCGCTCCACCCCGATCGCCTCGTGAACCCGTCCCTAACGGAATCGTGTCACGATCCGGGGCCAGGTTTGGCTTCCGACGTGGGCTTAGCGAACGAGGGTGATCACGTGGCGGTACGTCCCGTCGCCCTGACGCGTTGTCTTGACCTCGCCGCTGGCCCCGATGTACTTCCCGGTGCCACCGACGATCGCGATGACGACGGGTCGCATCGCAGCGAGTTCTGCGCTCGCCGCGGGGTAGAACGACAGCCCCTGGGCCATGAGCTGGCCGCCCTTGAGCCGGAATACCAGCTGGCGATGCCGCGCAGTATCCATCACGCGGTCAGCAGCAACGTCGACAGTGAGCACAGTCCCGGCAAGGACACCGGCGCGCTTCCCGGCCGCGGTGCTCAGGTCTGCCGCGAACGCGAATGAGTATCCGGTCTGGCCAAGCGCTGCGGTAGAGAGCTGCACGATGACCGGCTTGGCCTGCACTAGGACGATGGTCGTGGTGTCCGGTGCCGCAACGGCAGGGGCGGCAGCAGCAAAGGTGAGGCCGAGCGCGCAGAGCGCTCCGATCAGGGCATGGCGGACGCGCATGGTCTCTCCTCAGGTGGGCACGGGTGCTGCCGCAGTGAACCACACCTGAGCCAACATGAGTATTCGGTGCGGCGGCCCGAAGGTTCCCCTGGTCACAGGCAGCCCACCGTGCCCCGATCCGGGCATGGATGCGAGACCATGGGCGTCATGCTCGCTGCGATGAAACGTGCGCCGAAACCTTCCGGCAGCGCGCGATGAGCCGCTGGGCAGCGCACCTCGTGGCCCTGGCCCTCGTCACATCTCTGCTGACGCTCTCTCCGTCGGCTGCGGCCGGACCCGCTCATAGGGGGTCCACCCTGCGGCTCGACCCGCAGGTCCTCGAGGCCGACGGCATCCGCACGACCTACGCGGTCGTCGGACCCAGCGCCGCCATCCCGTTGCTTCTGATCAATGGCACCGGCTCTCCCATGTCGCAGTGGGACCCGGCTCTGCTGGCCGCTCTGTCACGAAACCGGCGCGTCATCGTCTACGACTACCCGGGGCTTGGCGCCTCCGCACCGATGACCGGGCGACTGACGTTCGATCGACTCGCCATGCATGCGGCCGCGATGATCGACGGGCTCGAATACGCGCAGGCGGATGTACTCGGCTGGTCCATGGGCGGCTTCGTGGCCCAGCGACTTGCCGTGCGCTTCCCCGAGCGAGTGCATGCCTTGATCCTGGCCGGGACCAACCCCGGTGGACCGCGCACAGTGCTGGGGCCGGAGTGGGTGCAGGAGGAGGACTCCGATGCCGATGCCACCGCGCGTGGCTACGTGCTCACGAACTACCCACCGGGCCGTCGCGATCGGGGCTGGGCGTTCATTCACCGCGTCAATGCGGCGATCGACGAGGGTCACTTTCCGCCGGACCGCGTACCGGCAGCCACGTACGACGCCATGGTCGCCGCGGAGGATCCGTGGCTGGCGTCAAGCGCCAACCTCTCTGCGCTGCAGTCGTTGTCTATGCCGGTCCTCGTCATCACCGGCACGCAGGACGTCGTGACTCCGCCAGAGAACTCGCGGACCATTGCCGCGGCGATTCCCGGTGCCCGTCTGCGCCTGATCCCCCATGCCGGGCATTCGTTCCTGTTCCAGGAGCCACGGCCGACCGCACACGCGATTGAGGCATTCCTCTCCTGAGACGGCGGTGCTAGCGTTCCGAAATGACCATGCCCCTCGCATCGCGCATCCTCGCCCGCACCTGCGTCGCCGCACTGCTCCTCGGATCCGGTGGCCTCGTCACGGCGACCGCAGCTCAGGCGGCCGACGCCAGCCCCGATCTCGGTCGGTACCAGCGCGTGCAGCCGCGCGTCGACTACACCGTCTACGGGCCGATGACCTCGTTCGGTCTGCCGCGCACGAGTTTCCAGGTGAACTCCTGCGGGAACGGTCGCAGCGACTACATCACCGCCGAGTACGGACAGCAGACAACCGTCACCACCCCATGGCTCACCCTGCAGGAGTCGCCGGGCTCCGACGGCTGCACCGATGGGCCCGATGGGGTCGGCCCGGCAGCCACCTTCACGGCCAACGGGGCACGCGCCCAGGTGCTCGGCTCATGCGCGGGCGGGAAGTCCACGTGCGCGCACTCGACCCAAGCCCTGGTGAAGAAGCAGGGGTACACGATCGTCACGCTGCCGGGCTCCGCCGCCCGCCCGACGAAGACCCATATCGAGGTCTACAGCCAGGCCATGACCCTCGCCCAGATCAAGGCCTTCGTGCGGGGTCTCGTGCCGGCCGCCTAATCGGGGATCGGCCGCGGCCGACCGTGTCCGGACTACTGCCCGTCGAACGCCACCCGCAGGCGCATGCGAGCGACGTTGTCGCCCTCTGCGCCCATCTCGTACGCCAACCCCGCAGCGGTGACGTCCGGGTACGTCTGCGTGTCGGGCGACTGGGCCGCCATGTACTTCCACACACTCGACATGTTGACGAATGCCGCGATGGCCGCGTCATTGACGATCACCTTGTCGAAGGACGGTAGGTCGGACAGTGTGCCGCCGCCTCCCGACTGCGCAAAGGGATCGTCCTGGTCGGATGAGCTCAGTTCGACATATGGGGTGCCGTCAGCCGCCGTGCCGTCCTCGACACGCACCGCGTCGACCATCCCACCAGCCTCCAGCAGGCTCCCGACAGTGGCGGAGCTTGTCCCGTCTGTCTGCGCCAGTCGGGCTCCGATGAGGGGAGTGTCCGCGAAGCCGCCCGCGCCCTCCACCGCGAATGCCGTCATCGTCGTAGACAGCACGCCGATGACGTCATCGACTCCCAGCCCGGTCTGGGCGTCCACCTGCTCCTTCAAATCCGGCACCAGGTCGCTCACGGCTTTGAGAGCCAGGATCCCGTCCAGGTACTCGCCGAGGTTGCCGAACGTGACGGCCGCCACGACACCGGCCGGCAGCGAGCCGAGATCGGCACTCGGCGACATCCAAGGCGGGGTGTCGCCGTTGACGGCGAAATCCGAGGCCACGGTCAGCAGTTCCAGGACATCGGGCTCCACTGCGAGTCCCATCGCGACCCGCCCGGTCAGCGAGAAGTCCTCGGTCGATGGCAGGTCGGTGCCCACAAGATCGTCAATCGACTGCTGCGCGGCCTGCGCCGCCGCGGCATCCGCCCAGCCCACGACGATCTGACCTCCACCGAGCTGCGACATGTCGGCCTGGAATGACGCCGAGTCCGCCAGCCAGCTCTGGGCGCCGGTCACCGCCTGTACGGCGTCTTGCGTCTCCGCGAAGACGGCGTACCCCTCGCGCACCATCGCGAACGCGGTGTCCGGAGCGTGGGCAGCAAGAAAGGACGCCATCGCGGCCTCGTCATCGATGCGGATGATGACTACCGGAGCCGCCTCGCCTGAACCGGTGGGGATGGCCGCAACCGCCGCACGGTCACCGACCCAGGTGTCGATGTCCTGCCACGTGAAGTCCTCGCCGTCGAAAACCCCTGAACTCGTGAGCGCATCCCCGATCGGGTCCGACGAATCCGGATCGACCGAGATACCCATGTCAGCCGGCAGGTTGTCGCGCAGGAAGCGCAGCGCATTGACCTTCTGTCCCGCCGACGGATCGAGGTCGAGCTTCACGAAGCCGATCGTGTCGGCCGGCAGCGCCGACTCCGGCTGGGG
>CAIVQM010000479.1 GCA_903908025.1 uncultured bacterium | reverse complement strand
CGGAAAACGCCACCAACCTCAAGATCGACGGGTCAGCGGACGGGGTAGCCGGCCTCTGCGATCGCGGTCTTGACCTCCGCGATCGACAGGGTGCCGAAGTGGAAGACGCTGGCGGCCAGCACGGCATCCGCGCCGGCCTGCACCGCGGGCACGAAATCGCTGATCCGGCCCGCTCCCCCACTCGCGATCAGCGGGACGGACACCTCGCGGCGCACCAGCTCGATCAGCGGGATGTCGTAGCCCGCCTCGGTACCGTCAGCGTCCATTGAGTTGAGCAGGATCTCCCCGGCGCCAAGGCGAGCACCCTCGATCGCCCACGCGACTGCATCGATCCCCGTGCTCTGGCGACCACCGTGCGTCGTCACCTCGAAGCCGCTGTCCGTCGTGACGCCGTCGCGACAGCGCCGGGCATCGACGCTGAGGACAACGCATTGCGCACCGAAGCGCTCGGCTGCCTCACTCAGCAACTGCGGGTTGCGGATGGCAGCCGTATTGACACTCACCTTGTCGGCGCCGGCCCGCAGCAGTCGGTTGAAGTCCTCCGGCTCGCGCACCCCCCCGCCGACCGTGAGCGGGATGAACACCGTCTCGGCGGTGCGACTGACCACGTCGTAGGTCGTCTCGCGCGCGGAACTCGAAGCCGTGATGTCGAGGAACACCAGTTCGTCGGCTCCGGCGAGGCCGTATGCCGTGGCGAGCTCGACAGGGTCACCGGCATCGCGCAATTCGACGAAGTTGACGCCCTTGACGACGCGGCCGGCATCGACGTCGAGGCACGGGATGACACGGATGGCGACACTCACGGGCGCGCAGGTCCCCACTCGTACGGGTCGAAGCGCGGCTCGATGGCGGCGATGGCCTCTGCCAGCGAGAACGCGCCGTCGTACAGGGCCCGGCCGATAATCGCTCCCTCGATGCCGTGCGGCACCATGTCGGCCAGCTTGTGCAGGTCCTCGAGCTTCGCGATCCCACCGGAGGCGATCACCGGACGGCTCGTCGACTCGCACACCTGCTTGAGCAGATGGAAGTTCGGACCGTGCATCGTGCCGTCCTTGGCGACATCGGTGACGACGTAGCGCGCACAGCCGGCGGCGTCCAGCCGGCCGAGGGTCTCCCAGAGGTCGCCACCATCCTGGGTCCAGCCGCGCGCCGACAGCGTGGTGCCGCGCACATCGAGGCCGACCGCGATCCGGTCGCCGTGCTCACCGATGACCTTCTCGGTCCAGTCAGGATCCTCGAGTGCCGCTGTGCCGAGGTTGACCCGCTCACACCCGGTGGCGAGGGCATGCTTCAACGACTCGTCGTCGCGGATGCCGCCCGAGAGCTCGACCTTGACCGAGGACCGCACATCACGCACGACCTGGGCGATCAGCGCGGCGTTGCTGCCGCGCCCGAAGGCCGCATCGAGATCGACGAGGTGGATCCACTCGGCGCCCTGTGCCACCCAGCTGCGCGCCGCGTCGACCGGAGACCCGTAATGCGTCTCGCTGCCCGCCTTGCCCTGCACGAGACGAACGGCCTGACCGTCGGCGATATCGACGGCGGGCAACAGGACGAGGGCCTTCGGCCGGGGAGTAATCACGCGGTCACCCTACCCAACGCGCGCACCGCTAACGGATGGAGCGGACCCACGCCTCCAGCAGCGTGGCTCCCGCATCACCGGACTTCTCCGGATGGAACTGTGTGGCACACAACGGGCCGTTCTCGACCGCGGAGACGAAGTCCTGCCCATGCCTCGTCCAGGTCACATGCGGCGTGATGCGATTCGGGTCGGTAGCGGTGAGTGCCCACGACGTCACGGCGTAGGAGTGGACGAAGTAGAAGCGCTCGTCGCGCACGTCGGCGAACAGTGTTGACCCGGCCGGCGGCCGGACGGTGTTCCAGCCCATGTGCGGAAGAACATCGGCCTGCAACTGCTCGACAACACCCGGCCACTCCCCCAGCCCCTCGGTCTCCAGCCCGTGCTCAACCCCGCGACCGAACAGCACCTGCATGCCCACACAGATCCCGAGCACCGGCCGGCCACCCGCCAGCCGTCGATCGATGATGACATCGCCGTGAACAGCCCGGATGCCGGCCATGCACGCGGCATAGGCCCCGACGCCGGGAACGACGAGTCCGTCCGCAGCCAACGCGGTATCAATGTCGTCGGTCACGACGGCGGCGGCGCCAACGCGCTCGAGAGCACGCTGCGCCGAGCGCAGGTTGCCGGACCCGTAGTCCAGCACGACAACGGAACGAATGGTCATGCCGCGATCACGACACCGGCGGAGTCAGCGTGCCCTTGGTCGACGGAACACCGACGACGCGGGGATCGAGGGCCACCGCGTCGCGCAGTGACCGGGCGACCGACTTGAACTGCGCCTCGACGATGTGATGGGCATTGCGGCCGGAGATGACCCGCACGTGCAACGTGATCTGCGCGGTCGCCACGAGCGACTCCCAGATATGCCGCGTGAGCGAGGTGTCGTACGACCCGATGAGCTCGACGATCTCGGGCTCCTCGTGGACCAGATACGGCCGACCGGACAGGTCGACGGCTGTCTGCACGAGTGCCTCGTCGAGTGGCACGAGGGCATCGCCATAACGGCGCAGGCCGGCCCGATCACCGAGGGCGTCGTTGATGGCCTGCCCCAGCGCGAGTGAGGTGTCCTCGACAGTGTGATGCGCGTCGACCTCAAGATCGCCGCTCGTGCGGACGACAAGATCAAGACCACCGTGTTTGGCGAGCTGGGCCAGCATGTGATCGAAGAACGGCACGCCCGTCTCAATACTGCTCGAGCCGGTGCCGTCGAGATCGACCTCGACCAGGACGCTGCTCTCCTTCGTGCTGCGCTCGACACGCGCGGTGCGACTCATGGGCGGCCTTCCTCATCTCGGGAGCTCGTCGCAACGACCAGCGCCTGTCTGAACATATCGTTCTCGGCTGGAGTCCCGACCGTCACGCGCAGCCAGCCAGCCGGCCCGGTCTGCCGGATCAAGACGCCCTGCTCGAGTAGCGCCCGCCAGATCGCGTCGCGGTCGTCGAACCGGCCGAACAGGATGAAGTTCGCATCACTTGGCACCACGGTGAATCCCGCATCGG
>CAIVQM010000478.1 GCA_903908025.1 uncultured bacterium | reverse complement strand
GCGCGCGCACCTTCAGAGACCACCACGCCGGCCTTCTCCGCCTTGCGAATGTTACGGCGCCAGAGCTGGTTGAAGCCGGCGAAGACATCGTCGAGAGTGCGGCCCGCGAGCGGGACCTGGAAGACGTAGCGCGGCTGAACGTCGCCGAAACCGGCGCCCGTCGAATTCTGCTGCGTCCAGCCACTCGCCTTGAGCCGTTCGACGACGCGCGCAGCCGGGCCGGAGTGCCAGTCAGCGAGCACTTCACTGAGGCGGGTGGGACCGCCCTCCTGCGCCATCGCGGCCTTGATCGTGTTTGCGTCCCAGCGGCGAAGTGCGATGGGTGGGCCCATCTTGACCTGGAAGGCGCCCTTCGCCCGGCAGTGGTCGAGCAGGGGCGTGAGCCACGCGTCTATTCCGATGCCGGGGTGCTCGGTGCGGAGCCAGTCGATGTCGGGGCCCTCAGGCAGATAGGCGAGGGAACGCTGCGGCAGCCGGGGGACGGGGCGGTAGAGGATCAAGCCCGCACCGATGAGCCTTGATCCGTCGAACCAGCCGATCGACTCACTGCGCCAGCCGGGCTTGAAGCGACCCCACTCGGGCAACTGCAGGAACGAGACCGAGGAGCGGCTGGCGATCCATGCCGAGTGCTGGGCGTCGGTGATGACGCGGACGGTGACCGTCATGCTCCAGCTCCGTCGACGAGGTCGACGACGACGGGTGCGTGGTCGGACGCGCCTTTGCCCTTGCGCTCGTTGCGATCGATCCACGTATCGGTCACACGTGCGGCGAACGGCGCATTCGCGTAGATCAGGTCGATGCGCATGCCCCAGCCGCGATGGAAGGCTCCGTTGCGGTAGTCCCAGAACGTGTAGGGCTCGCCCTTGAGTGATCGCGGCATGACGTCGACGAGTCCGACGGAGCGCACGTCGGCGAGCGCAGCGCGCTCCGCTGGCGTCACGTGGGTCGACTCGGCGAACTGCGCGATGTCCCAGACATCGGCATCTGTGGGGGCGACGTTGAAGTCACCGATGACCGCCAGCGGAAGGTCGGGCTCGGCGCTGAGTTCCGACGCGACCGTCCCCTTCAGAGCATCGAACCACCGCAACTTGTAGGCGTAGTGGTCGTGATCGGGTTCACGGCCATTCGGGACGTACACGCTCCAGATGCGAACGCCACCACAGGTGGCACCGACAGCGCGTGTCTCGATCACATCTTCGTACGGCGGCTGTCCGTCGAGGCCCAGCGTGACATCAGTCAGGCCGACACGGCTGAGCAGCGCGACGCCGTTCCAGCGACCGTTCCCGTGCGCAACCGCCTCATAGCCGAGTGCCTGGATCGGCATATGCGGGAAGTCGTCGCTCGTGCACTTGAGTTCCTGCAGGGCCACGACGTCGGGCGATGCGGACTCGAGCCACTCCAGCACACGCGGCAGACGGGCACCGATCGAGTTGACGTTCCAGGTGGCGATCCGCACGGCACGAACACTAGTCCGGTGAGCCGGACCACTGGTCAGCGTCGGCGCGCGATGGCGGGGATGAGCAGGAGTCCAATGCCGACCAGCAGCAGGCTGGCGGCGAGCGTCCCGCGGATATCGAGCCCGGTATCGACCAGGGCGGCATCGGTTGCAGAGGTGTTGTCGGCCCCGGCCGGCTTGTCGGTGATCGTGCCAGCCTGGGCGACGCAGTACATGGTGGTGAAGGGCCGGGTGAGGTCGACGGTGCTGACGCCATTTGTGAGGACGACGTCGACCTTCTGCCTCTGCAGGCCCGGCTCAGCGTCGAGTGCCTTCGTGTCGCGGGTTGCGCAGTAGTGGCGCAGGTCCTCCACGATGCTGCCTGGCTCGCCGGGCAGTCCAGGTGCGGCCTCCGAGACGGGCGTTGTGGTCACCTCAGGCGACGACGTTGCCGGCGGGGTCGCCGCAGGTGTGGAGGCATCGGGGGTCGCCACGGTCGCCGACGGCTCCGGGGTGGCGGACCCGACGGGCGTGGACGGGGTGGCGATGGGGGTGGCGGAGCCGACGGGCGTGGACGGGGTGGCGATGGGGGTGGCGGACCCGACGGGGGTGGACGGGGTGGCAGTCGGTGACGGCTGCACGGGCGGCTCGACTTCGATGATGGGTGGCTTCGGCTTGACGGGGAGTTCCGGCGGATCGATCGGATGGATGGGATCGACTGGGTCGATGGGATCGACCGGCTGGACGACGCACTGGTCGGCGAGGAGTCCGGAGCCAGCCGGCCAGTTCACGCCTCCCGTGACCCCTTGAATCGGGGGGATCACATCGCCCCAGCCGAGTTGCGGGTAGAGCGGGCCGGTATGTCCGAGGTGCCCGGAGTGGGCGATCGAGTTCACGCTGACGGTGATCTGGTTGTACGGATTGGTGTTCGACGAGGTGGCGTGGCAGATGGTTACCTTGCGGTCATTCGCGCTGCAGTCGCTGTCCCGGTCGCAGCAGTCGCTGTCCCGGTCGCAGCACTCACTGTCGCGCTCGCAGTCGTCACCGTGGTCGCTCTTCGCAGCCGCGTCGGTGGGGACGGACGCATCGGGGGTCGGCGCTGGATCAGCCCGAAGGGATCGTGCCTGTGTGCTGGCATCGAGACAGACGATGACGGACTCGATCGGCGAGCCCATGCCGCTGACGTACTCCCCGACCAGTGGCCGGTTGAAGACGACGGGACCGTGTGCCGTGCCGACGATGACGTTTCCGTACTCCCAGTCGGCACGTGGTGCAGCGAAGGGAACTGCGGCGGGGGGCAGGGTGTAGGTCTCCTGCCCGTCGAAGCCGGTCTGCCGCCAGCACATGTCACCGAAACCCTGCTGGCGCCAAAGGGACGGCTGGGTGAAGTCGGTGCCGCGCGATGTCACCCGAACGCGGCCATCGCCATCGGTCGCGACGGCGATGAGGGCGAGCGGCTGGTTTTCCGCGACGAGCCGCAGCCTGCCGTCCTGACTACCGGTCGTGAGGTGGATCTTCGATGGCGTCAGCACCTTGTCCACCGGGGGAACGAACGGGTCTGCAGGGATGGCCGCGGCCGATTCAGCCGACCCATCTGCAGCTGCTGGCAGGGCGAGCGGCAGCGGAGCCAGCAGGATTGCGGCAACCCCCACGGCACTGAGCATGTGGGTGAGTGTCGAGCGCATGGTGGTCCCCCCTGATTCGGCCTAAGCGAGGATAAGTCCAGCTTGCGCAGTCCGCTGGCAGGCTTATGTCCCCGATTCGAGGGTCGCGAACACGATCATGCGGTGGTCGTCGGCATGCGGCGGGTCGCAGGTCGTGAGCGTGAGCGTGGGCCGGCCGGTGCCCAGTGGATCGGGTCCGAGCACCCACGACGCGTCTGGCTCGACGATCTCAGCGTGGTCGACCACATAGACGTGGGCCGTTCCGGCGCGATCGGTTGTCGTCACATGGTCGCCGGGGCGCAATTGGTCGAGATGCAGGAACGGCGATCCCCAGCCGGTTCGGTGACCGGCGATGGCGAAGTTGCCCGGCTTTCCCGGCCTCGCAGTTGCGGGGTAATGCCCGGGCCCAGCGGCGAGGGCCGACTCCGTCACGTCGGTGCCCACGTAGATGACCTGGTCGCTGACGGGATGCTCCGAGGTACCGGGTCGGGTGAAGGTCAGGGCGGCAAGGGGGCGGGCGGACGGCGAGCTGGTTGCTGCCGGGACGCTCGACGACAAACTCGGGCGGAGGGTCGCGGTGGTCGGTTCGATGGGGGGTGCTGTCATCGGGCTGTCGGGGACGGTGACGAGCGGCGCGTTCCACGCCTCGGCCGCCAGTTGCTG
>CAIVQM010000477.1 GCA_903908025.1 uncultured bacterium | reverse complement strand
GCCACCCGCCGAGGCATGGTCAAGAAGACGAAGCTGGACGAGTACGAGTCCAACCGGCAGGGCGGCATCATCGCCATCAACCTCGCCGACGGTGACGAGCTCATCTCTGCGCGGCTCGTGGCCGACACCGATGACCTGTTGATGTTCTCCCGCAAGGGAATGTCGGCACGGTTCACCGCGGACGACGCGACGTTGCGTCCGATGGGTCGCGCGACCAGTGGTGTCATCGGCATGCGTTTCCGTGGCGACGACTCACTGCTAGCGATGGACGTCGTGCGGCCGGAGACGTTCGTCGTCACCATCACCGATGGCGGCTTCGCCAAGCGGACGCCTGTCGGCGATTGGGCGCCCAAGGGCCGCGGCATCCTCGGGGTGCGAGCGATGAAACTGGTCGAGGAGCGCGGCTCCCTGGTCGGCGCCATGGTCTGCGATGAGAGCGACCAACTGTTCGCGATCGCGTCCGACGGCGTCGTCATCCGCACTCGTGTCGGGGAGATCCGCCCGTCGGGCCGTGACACGATGGGCGTCACGCTGATGAATCTCGCCGACGGTGACACGGTTGTTGCCGTGGCCCGCGGTGAGGAGTCGGAGGCCGACGAGGAGGACGACGATCAGGGTGTGGTCATCGATGAGGCGGGTACGCCAGGTGACGTACAGGCGGCCGAGTGACCGGCGGTGACGGAGTCCGGACGCCACGTCGCGCCCGGCTCTACGTCACCCGGATCGATCCGTGGTCGGTCACCAAGGCGGCCTTCATGCTCGCCTTAGCGATCGGCATCGTCATCATCGTCGCCGTCGGCGCGCTCTGGTGGGTTCTCGACGTCACGGGTGTGTTCGTCACGGTGTCCCGAAGCATCGACGAGGTCGTCGGGTCGGCGTCGACCGGATTCGATCTGCTCGGCTACCTGGAGTTCTCACGCGTCATCGGCGTGGCTGTTGTCATCGCGTCGGTCGAGATCGTCCTGGTCTCGTTGCTCGCCACGCTGTTCGCCCTGATGTACAACCTCACCGTCGGCCTCACGGGCGGCATCGAGGTCGTCCTGTCCGACGAGGTCTAGTTCCGGGGGCGCGAAGGCGGGAGTCAGCGCCCGGTCGGGGTGTCGTATGCTTTGCGGGCGCGTCCGCCGTGGTCGGGCGCGTTTCGTGAGGGGCAGCCCCCACGGGCCTGTAGCTCAGTTTGGTTAGAGCGCTTCCCTGATAAGGAAGAGGTCGGAGGTTCAAGTCCTCCCAGGCCCACCATGCACGGCACGCACCACATCAACCACAGGGGTAGGCTCTCCGACCATGAAGAAGTTGCTGCTTATCGTGTTGCTGGCCGGCATCGGCTACGTCGTCTACCGTCAGGTCATGGCCAACAAGGCCGAGCAGGACCTGTGGTCTGAGGCGACCTCGGAGCCGGATCTGCGCTAATGGCAGTCGGGCGTGGGGGATCGCGTCCATCCGGGGGCTTAGCTCAGCTGGTAGAGCACTGCCTTTGCAAGGCAGGGGTCAGGGGTTCGAGTCCCCTAGCCTCCACGCGTATGTGCCGGTTCGTTGTCGCAGTAGGGGCCTGGGAGGGCACATGAAGATCCGAATCGGCGCGGCCATTGCGGTCGCCATCGCGCTCACGTTCACGGCTGCTGCGGTGCCAGCGAATGCGAGCGGCGGGATCACCAAGGGCACGACGGTACGAGGCTCCGCCTACTACCAGTTGACCTCGACGGTGCCGGGCTTCTTCCAGTTCGGGGTCAACCTGCCCGGCCGCGCGCGTAACCCACTCACACCGGAGGACGTGAACTTCGCTCCCGACGCCTTCAGTGCCACGACAGATGACGACGCGTCGTGCACCGGCAACTACATCCTGCCCACGGCCCCGCCCGGCAAGGTCTGCCTGTACCTGTGGCCAGCAGCACCGCTGTCGCCGAACGTCGTGTCCGTGACGGCCGGCGGTGACGCACCCACGTCGCCGGAGTTCTCGCGCAGCAGCTTCTGGATCTCATGGTCCACCGGGGCGAGCGCCACAACTGCGGTCTACCTGTACGCGCGTTGGGCCTACACCGCGCCGTAGGCACCGTCAGCGGCGACCGTCGTACCGCTCGACGCGACCCAGCACAAGCGACGCTCGCAGGGCCGCGGCCACTGCGGCGGCCCGGTTGGGGACGGCCAACTTGTCGAGGATGTGCTCGACATGGGTGGCGACCGTTCGCGAACCGATGATGAGGGCCTCGCCTATCTCAGCGTTCGACAACCCGTCCGCCGCGAGGGTGAGCACCTCGAGTTCCCGACGGCTCAACGGACCGATGTCCACCGAGTCGAGGCTGACCACCGACGACAGCGGCTGATCACCACGACAGGGAACCACCCGGACCCGAAACCAGTCGTCCTCGTCGGGCCACATGAACGAGTCCCAGGAGCCGAGTGCGGAGGAGCGACGCGCAACGCTCAGCAGTTCCCCGTCCTGGTTCAGGAGCGGGTGCGAGGCGATGCCCGGGAGCGACACGGCTACACCAGCATCGTCGAGGCCGACCGCCATGCTGCCGGAACCAAGCAGCATGGCCAGCCAGCGGCTGGCCTGGCTGGTGTCGGCAAGCGTCCCCAGGGCGGAGCACAGGTGGGCGATGGCGTCGCGGGCGATATCGCTTGGGTGCGCCTTGCTTGTCGTGGACAGGTTCAGGACGCCCGTGAAGCGACCGTCCGCCGTCCGCAGGCACATGGTCAGCCCCTCACTGAACCCAGCCGGCAGCAGGACGTCAGAGACCGCCCAGTTGTCATAGGGGTCGCCGGGCAGATCCTGCATGCGGACCGGACGCCCGGTGTCCGGCAGGGAGAGGGAAATCATGAGCTCGTGGAAACGGTCACTGTGCAGGTGGTCGAGGACGTCGTCGGTGTAGCCGGTCGACGCGAGCATCTGGCTCGACCCAGTGATCGGGTCAAAGGTGCAGAGTTCGGCAGCGTCAAGGGGGATAAGCCGGCTGAGCTCCTCGAGCACCTGTTCGGCTCGCGCCTCGGGGGTCTCGTCCTGGGCGGTGATGGCACCCACGCGAGCAACCGTCTTGAGGGCGGTAGCGACGTTCAGGGTGTCCATCCGGGCAGGATGCCAGTCGGGACGCCCGGCGTGCACGTATCAGACTCGTTCGTGACCAAACGGTAATGTCGCAAGGCCTAGTGGCTGCTCAGTCGCACCTTTGGCAACAGGTGCCGGATCGAGAATCGGCACACCGAGTGACTTAGAGGCCCAACTCGCTGTGACTGCCGAGTCGCACGAGCCGGAGGAAATGTGAGTTCGGCTTTTCGTAGAGCAGCACGAGATCCGGGTAAAGGTGACAGTCCCGGAGGCCGCGGAGGTTGCCGCTGAGGGCGTGGTCGACGTAACGGACCGGCAGGGGGCCGTCTCGAACGAGCAAGGTCACGAGAGCGGTGAAGTCCTCGTCAATTTTCGCCCGTCGTGGGCCGGACTTCTCTCTGCGATAGTCACGTTTGAACTGGCTCGATCGCTCAATCGTCCGCATTGAGGTCGCTCATCAGGTCTTCCACTGAAGCGAACCGAGGCAAGTCAGCGGATCGGGCTTCGCGGATGGCCGCGATCGTCGTCTCGTTGGGCACGAGCGGCTCAAACGGAAGCGCTCGTTCCTCAACAATGCGTGCGAGGAGCATCCGGTAGGCGTCCGAAGGAGTCAATCCGATGGACGCGAGGATCGCGGCTGCCTCCTGCTTGACCTCGGAGTTGACGCGGGCGCGCACCACATCGTCCGCAATCGTCGATCTCACCATCAGGAACCCCCTCAATCAGCGTGAGCCACATTGTAGCCCAACCGCTTGTCCGCTGCCCTCTTGTCCGGCTTGAGAGGCGACGAGCCAGGCCCCGCCGAATGATGGCAGCCACTATGGGGCACCGGTTGCCGGAGTGACCTAATCGGCAGAAATACGGATAGTCAGCGGGTACCCGCAGCCGCCACAGTTACCGCCACTCGGGCGAACCCTGTCGCGCCCGCCATCAGTGGAGGCTCCATGAAGAGATCGCGTATCACAACCACGGTGGTCGGGGCGGTTGCGCTGACCACCCTGCTCGCCGCTTGCAGCAGTGGATCCAGCAGCACGGAGAGCTCCGCTGCCGCGTCTGCTGCCCCCGCCGCGTCGGCTGCTGCGCCCGCTGGATCGGCAAGCGCCGCTCCCGCCTCGGGCGAGCCCATCGTCATCGGCGCAGCGATCGCGCAGTCCGGCCCGGCCGGTATCGCCGATCACAAGGACTGCTGGAACGGTGCACAGCTCGCGATCGACCAGGTCAACGCAGCTGGCGGCGTGAACGGTCGCCCACTCGAACTCGACGTGACGGATATCGACATCCTGTCCCCCGAGGGCATCACGGCTGGCTTCCAGAAGCTGTCCGGAGACGGAGTGAGCGCCATCCTCAGCCCATTCGTCATCATCCCGCCACCGGCTCTTGACGCGGCCGCCGCCTACGGCGCCCCCTACATGAGTGGCGACACCAACATCGACGCACAGATGATTCGCGAAGCCGATCCGGTGAAGTATTCAAACTACTTCGTCGACCCGGCCGAGACGTTCTACGGATCCGGGTTCATCACCTTCCTCACGCAACTCAAGGACTCAGGTCAGTGGACCCCGAAGAACAACAAGGTCGACATCATCCGTGGCGATACGGCATACAACAAGAACATCGCGCAGGCCACAATCGACGCCATCGCAGCCTCAGGCGGCGCCTGGACGCAGGGTGAGGTCATCGACATCACGGCCGGCACGAAGGACTGGGCTCCTGTCATCCAGAAGCTGAAGGACTCAGACGCAGGCGCGATCATGGTCGATCACTGGATCGGTGCCGAGCTCGCCTCCTTCTCACAGCAGTACGCCGCGGACCCGGTCAAGGATTCCCTGGTGTACCTGCAGTACGGCCCGTCGCAGCCGGAGTACCTGGAGATCGCGGGCCCTGCGGCTGAGGGCTACGTGTGGGGCACGGTCATCGGCACGGGCAACACCTCCGCAGAGGACAAGGCGTTCCGTGCGGCCTACCAGTCGGCATACGGCGTAGACGACAAGACCATGGGAATGGTCTACCCGGCATGGTGCTACGACTCAGTGAACGTGCTGGCAAACGCCTGGAAGAACGTCGATCCGACGGACTTCGCGGCAGTCAACGCCTTCATCGCGGCCAACCCGACCGAGGGTGTCACCGGACACCTGGACTTCTCGGCGGCCAACGGTGCAGTGCCGATCTACCCGGATGTCGTCGGCTCTGCCGCCGAGGGTGTCACCCACTACTTCTACCAGGTGCAGGACGGCCGCCACACGGTCATTGCTCCCGCTGACGATGCCGAGGCGCAGTTCGTGCCCCAGCCCTGGATGAGCTAGTAGGGATTGCATGCCACTTCTGTCCTGCACCGACATCACGCTCGACCTCGGTGGTCGACGCATCCTCAAGGGTGTGACGCTGGATGTCGGTGAGGCGGAGGTTGTCGGTCTTGCCGGCCCCAATGGGGCCGGCAAGACCAGCCTCTTCGAAGTCCTGTCGGGCCGGCAACTCAGGCACGGCGGGGATGTCGTCTTCGATGGGGAGAGCATCGCGCGCCTGCCGATGCGAGAGCGGGTCCAGCGGGGACTGGTTCGCAGCTACCAGCGTCCGATCGTCCCCGCCGCGCTGACCGTTGGCGAGACCTTGAAGGCTGCCCGCAAGGCCTACAAGCCGCAGCCATCACGGTTGAAGGTGGAGTGGGCAGCCGAGTTCACGCGCATGCGGGTGCCGATGGATGCACCGACCGGTGCCCTCGAGACCCTCGAACGACGCAAGCTCATGCTCGCCTGCCTACTGCTCCGTGATCCGCGAATCGTGTTGCTGGACGAGCCGGCCTCCGGCTTGACGGGTTCGGAGATCGACGAGATCGACCTCATCGTTCGCAAGCTCTCACAGGAGTACGGGGTGGCTGTGCTGCTGATCGAGCACCGACTCGAACTCCTGTCCCTCGTGGCGGCGCGGGTGATGGTGCTCGACGTGGGACAGATCATCGCGGAGGGACCACCACAGACCGTCTTCCTCGAGCCGCAGGTACGTGCGGCCTACTTCGACCTCCCCCTGTCCGCTCTTGACGTCGAGCTCGCGGAGACCGCCGGATGATCCTTCAGCTCATCGGGGTCAGCGCGGGGTACGGGCCGGTGCGAGTACTGCACGACCTGAATCTGGAGATCAGCCCAGGCGAACGCGTCGGCCTCGTCGGCCTCAACGGCCACGGGAAGACGACCATGCTCAGTGCCATCGTTGGACTGACCGGCTGGCAGGACGGCTCGATCCTCTTCGAGGGAGAGGAGATCGGCGGTCGACGCACGCACGGTGTCGGCCGACGGACGCCGAGCATCGTGCGGCGAGGCATCTCGTTGGCTCCGCAGGGCGACGCGATCTTCCCCGGCCTGACCGTGCGGGAGAACCTGGACTCGGGTGCCTACACCCGCGCATCCTGGCGCTCCCGCCGCCGGCGCCGCGAGCATGTGCTTGACATCTTCCCGCCGCTGCGGGCGTTGCTGCGCCAGACCGCCGGCACCCTCTCGGGTGGGGAGCGACGCATGGTGTCCGTGGGCCGTGCGTTGATGTCCGACTCCAAGTTGTACCTCGTCGACGAGCCATCGCTCGGCCTTGCCCCCAAGATCTCCCTTTCCTTGGTCACGGCACTGTGCAGTATCGATTTGGGTGACGGCGCGATGATCATCGCCGAGCAGAACCTGCCACTCCTCGAAGGCAAGGTGGACCGCGTGCTGGGCATGCACGCTGGCGAACTCAAGTTGGACGTGGGCGAGGCCCTCGGAGACATCCCACCAGCGGCGGGAGGTAGCTACTGATGGAAGTTCTCATCAGCGCACTCGTGCTCGGATCGGTGTATGGCCTCGTGGCGATCGGGATCTCCTTCACGTGGGCCAGCATCGGCATGCTTAACCTGGCTCAGGGATTCATCTTCACGGCAGGCGGCTATGCCGCCTATCTGTTCTCGCAGTTTGCGCAGGATCGCGGAATCGAGGGTCCTGCGATGTCTGTGGGGCTCATCCTCAGCGGCATGCTGGGGTCTGCGTTCATGGGCTTCCTGGTCGGCGGACTTGCCTTCGCCCCGCTGCAGGATCGGCCGAACTTTCGCACCAGAAGTCTCATCGCGACTTTGGCCATCAGCCTCATCGGTACGCAGGTGTGGCTGCTTGTCTTCGGACCGCAGAACAAGCCCCTGCCGCCGATCTTCGGCGACGGCAAGGTCGTGATTGGGAACGCCAGCGTGTCTTACGGGCAACTCGGGGCGATCATCGTCGCCGTCCTGATGCTCGGCGCCCTCATCCTGTGGATGCGGGCCAGCCGGGCTGGACTGCAGATGCGCGCGATGATGATGAACCCACTCGGAGCGGCTGTCGTTGGTGTGTCGGTTCGCGTGACGGGTATGCGGGTGCTCGCCATCAGTGGGGCCTTCAGCGGACTGGCCTCGGTACTGCTGGCACAGGTCTTCTTCGTGAGCCCGACGTCCGGAGTCCAGCCCCTGACGGTTGGCCTGATCATCTCGCTGGCTGGCGGACTCGGGTCGCTGCCGGGCACCGTGATCGCGGCGGGTCTCATCGGCCTCGCCGAGGCACTGACTGCCCGCTACCTCCAGCAGTCGCTGGTGCCCTTCGTGCTCTTCGGCATCGTTGTTCTCATCCTGATCTTCCGACCACGCGGTCTGGGCGGCCTGCTGGAGGATGTCCGTGAGTAGCGACAAGCGCCTGGTCGGCCGCCGCGCGCTGCGCCCGGCATGGCCGGTCAACACCGCGCGAGTGTTTCGCCGCCGCCGGTGGCCTTTCACCAAGCGGTCGGTACTCCGGCTCACCGGGCAGTACAACCCGAAGACCCTGAAGCGCGAGATGGTCCTCGTCGACAAGAAGCCACTGTTCTGGGTCGGCGGTCTCGCTGCCCTGTTCCTCATCCCCGCCATCGGCGGCAACGAGCGATTCCTCGCGCTCTTCGGAATCGTGTGCATCTACGCGGCCATCAACGTCATGTGGACGCTCATCATCGGCACGGCGGGTCTGCAGTCTTTCGCAACCCTGGCGACCGTCGGAGTCGGTGCCTACGGCGCGGCGTACACGAGCATCACCTACGGAGTCTCCTGGCCGATCATGCTCGTCATCGGCTTGGTGCTTGGGGGCGGTCTGGGCTTCCTCATCAGCCTGCCTGCCCGACGACTCGACGGTCTGTACTACGCGTTGCTCACCCTGGGTCTGTCTGAGTTCTGCCGCAACTTCGTGACGCAGTCGGAGGCACTGGGTGGGAAGTTCAACGGCGCGCTCTTCGGCGTGCCACGCATCGTGCCGTCGGACCTGCTGACCAGCCGGGCGGGTCAGACGCTCGCATTCGCCACGACCTTCGTCCTGCTACTGCTTGCGCTCGCCGTCTTCCGCTGGATCAACGGAGGCCGCATCGGACTGATGCTGAAGACAGCTGCAACCAGCAAGGAGGATGAGGCATTCGCCTCCGCAATCGGGATCGACTTCAATCGTGCGCGCACGTGGGTCTTCATCGTGGCATCGGCGGCTCTCGGGTTCATTGGCGCGTTCTACGCCGCGTACATCGGTGGGACGTCACTGCAGGTCTTCAGCCTCGACCTACTGCTGTTGATGCTTGCCATGATCGTCATCGGTGGCCTGGGTCGGGCCGAAGGCGCTGTCATCGGCACGGTGATCGTGGTGTTCATCACGCAGTGGTTCGTTGACTGGGGCCCGTGGCGGATCATCCTGGTCGGCGTACTCGCGCTGCTGTCCGTTCTCTATACCCGCAACGGCATCTTCGGCCTGAAGGATCAGTTACGCGAGATCCGCCAGCGCCGCCAGGCCCTGCATCGCGCTGCAATCACCAGCCGATATGCCGAGTTCCTGCCGCAGCAGGCCCCGGACATCCATGACAAGAGCGTCATCGTGGGACGCGTCTTCGAGCGCAACCTGCGTGAGCAGTTGCGAGCGTGGATCACGCCGGAGGTCATCGCCGAGCATCAGGCCAAACCCATGGGCCAGCACACCGACCACCTCGAACGCATCCTCAACTACTTCCGCAAGGCACCGATCCCGGACAAGTACGTCGTCTACTGCGTGGAGCCGTTCGCTGCCTACCGGGTGGTGGCGCTGAGTGGCATTCCAGGTGTACCACCGCGAATCGTCGACGACCGTGTCTACCCGTCGCTCGACGAGGCCTACCACGCGGTCTTCCTCCGTCGCGTCAACGATCTTCGATCCTCATGAGTGGGAGCTGAGTCATGGCAACGATTTCGATCACCGGGTACACCGACAAGGTGAGCGTCGCCCCTGGTGAGGAGGTCTGCTTCCAGGTGAGCGTCGAGAACTCCGCGACGGCGGACTTTGAGATTGTCCGGCTGATCCACGGTGACGAACACCCGGACGGTCCAGGCTTCATGGAGGAGGTGCTGCCCAGCAGCATCTCGGGCAGTCACCCCGTGCGAAAGCAGTTCGTCGACACCGGCAACGCCATCGTCGTCGAGGATCCTTCAGGGAAGCTGGCACCCAACGGGCCACTGACGATCTGGGGATATGTCTTCCCGACTACCCCCACCAAGGGCCGGCAGGTGCTGCTCGGCCGCTTCTCGCTGTCCGAGACGGCGGGCTACGCACTGGGACTGACTGCCGAAGGTCGACTCGCGTTCTGGGTGGGTGATGGCACAGATACTGACGAGATCGTCAGTGACATCACGCTGGTGCACCACACGTGGTACTTCGTGGCCGCCTCGTACGATCCGTCCTCGGGGCGGGCGATCCTGCACCACGAGGCGGTCATCAACCCTTACAACGGTCGACTTGGCCGCGTGGCCCCGTTCGACCACACGTCATCGGTCGAGCAGAAGCTGCGTGTCCGTCCGACGACTCCGTCATCACCGTTCATGTGGGCAGCGGCCCAGAACTCGGCACCTGTTCGGGGCGACTTCAAGGACTTCGTCTTCAACGGCAAGATCGACCGCAGTGGGGTGATCGGATCGGCGCTGTCACTCGACGAGGTTGCTCAGCTACGCGCGGGTGAGCGGGTGGGTCCGGCGATTGCCGAATGGGACACCACTGAGGGCTATGGTCCCGATGGCATCGACGACATCGTCCGTGATGTCAGCGGCAGCGGACTCGACGGGCAGGGTATTCAACGGCCCGTGCGGGCGATGACGGGCTACAACTGGTCGGGCAAGCACGATGACTGGCGCGTGGCACCGGGCGAATACGGCGGCATCGCCTTTCACGATGACGCCGTCATGGACTGCGGCTGGGAGCCGACGGTGACCTGGCGGGTGCCGGAAGGAACGCGCAGCGGTGTCTACGCGGCTCGCATCAAGGCCGGCGAGACAGAGGATCATGTGGTCTTCTTCATCCGACCAACAGCCCCCACAGCTCCGATCCTCTATCTCATGCCGACGAACTCATACCTCGCCTACGCGAACGAGATGATCGTTCATCACGTTCCCGTCGGTCAGGCGATCGGCTCACACCCGGCGGTGCTGGAGGACCGAGAGGCCGACTACTACCAGGATCCGCGATACGGCCGCTCGACCTACGACCACTGGACCGACGGCGCCGGCGTGTGTTACAGCTCGTGGAAGCGGCCGATCCTCAACATTCGACCGAAGTGGCGCAGTTCCGCGATCGGAACGGTGTGGCAACTGCCACGCGATCTCTCACTGATCGCCTGGCTCGACCGATACGAGTACGACTACGACGTCGCGACGGATCACGACCTGGCCACGAACCCGGATCTACTCAAGGGCTACCAGGTCATCCTCACCGGGTCGCACCCCGAGTACTGGAGCGAGCAGGGACTGAACGACCTTGAGGACTACATCGCCGAAGGCGGACGGCTGATGTATCTGGGCGGCAATGGCTTCTACTGGGTCGTGTCGTACCGCGACGGTGAGCCGGAGTTCATGGAGGTGCGCAAGGGCGAGGCGGGAATGCGGGCCTGGCAGTCAGAGCCGGGTGAGTACTACCACCAGACGAGCGCGGAGCGCGGAGGCATTTGGCGCAACCGCGCGCGCCCACCGCAGAAGCTCACCGGGGTGGGCTTCACGACGCAGGGCTTCGACGAGTGCCATCCGTACCACCGGATGCCTGACAGCTACCACAAGTCCGTCTCATGGATCTTCGACGGAGTTGAAGGTGAGGTCTTCGGTGACTTCGGCTTGGCGCTCGGTGGTGCGGCCGGACTGGAGACCGAGCGTTACGACCTCGAACTCGGCACGCCGCCTCATACGCGGCTCCTGGCATCGTCGACGAGCTGGTCGGATAACTACGCGACCGTTACAGAGGACATCCTGTTCAACCATCCCGGGATGCTCGGCACGCAGAGTCCAACTGTTCGCGCGGACATGACGTACTTCACGGCAGCTAACGATGGGGGTGTCTTCTCCACCGGTTCGATCGCGTGGATGAGCGCACTGCCATGCTTCGGCTTCGAGAACAACGTCTCGCAGATCATGAAGAACGTGCTTGACGCATTCAAGAAGCCTGGCTCGCTACCCGGTGGGGCCTGGAACCAGGAGGAGAAGTCATGGACCTAGGGATCCGCGGGTGACGACGGGCTACGTCTGGCACGAGCTTTATGGGTGGCATGACACCGGGACCAATGCGGGTCTGCTTCCCGGCAGCCTGATGATGCAGCCCTACCTGCACTTCGAGTCGCCAGAGTCCAAGCAGCGCTTCAACTCACTGGTCGAAGT
>CAIVQM010000476.1 GCA_903908025.1 uncultured bacterium | reverse complement strand
GGGCCCGGGTTGTTCCCCGGGCCCTTTGTGATTGTTGGGGAAGGGTGTGGGGGTTCGGGAGGAGCTCGCCGTCAGGCGAGCGACGGGTCCCCTCAGCTCCACAATCACAAAGGGCCCGGGTTGTTCCCCGGGCCCTTTGTGATTGTTGGGGAAGGGTGTGGGGGTTCGGGCGCAGCTCGCGCAGATTCGAGCCGCGCGCGCTGCCCCGGTCCCCGGCTGTCCGTGGGACATTACGGGCGAATCAGGGGCTTCCGCGCATAGGCTGGGAATGGCACGCTCGGCGGTGCCGGTGGCAGTAAGGGGGTAGCGATGTCCAGTCGCGACGGTCGCCTACCTGATGCCTCCGGGGAGTCTTCCCCGTCCAGCGACGTGGTGGGCCTGTCGGGAATCGACGACGATGTCGTCACGGCCCAAGACCAGCTGTCCGAGGCTGCCCGAGCGGCACGGGAGTACGTGGCCTCCGCTGCCCTGCTGGCACGGAACTACCTGGCGGGATCGGGATCGGGATCGGGGCCGGACGCCGGCACGAGCCGCGGGGATTCGCTGGCGACGGCCGAGCAGGTCGCCGTCGAGTTGATCGCCACGGCCGAGCGGACCGCCGGTGACCTGCTGGCCACGGCGGAGCAGGTCGCCATCGCCAAGCTCGCCAGCACACACCGATTCGAGGCGATGTTCCGCGATCACGATGCGATGATGCTGGTCCTCGACCCGCAGACCGGGCAGATCGTTGACGCCAACTCGTCGGCGGCTGCGTACTACGGCTACCCGCCGGCAGTGCTGCGCTCGATGTCGATCACCCAGATCAACACGATGTCCGCTGAGAAAGTTGCTGCTGCCCTGGGCCAAGTGGCGTCCGGCGAGTCTGGGAGGGGTCACTTCCTGTTCTCACACCGCTTGGCCAGCGGTGAGATACGCAGGGTCGACGTCCACACGGCCCTCATCAATGACGGCAAGCCGCTGCTGTTCTCGATCATCATCGACGTCGAGGACCGTGCGCGCGCACAGGAGGAACTGGCCCTGGCGTCCTCGTACTCGCGGAGGCTGATCGAGTCGAGCCTTGACCCACTGGTCACGATCTCGGCCGACGGTGTCATCAGCGACGTCAACGTGGCGACCGAGCAGGTCACCGGCGTCCCTCGTCAGTCCCTCATCGGCAGCGACTTCGCTGACTACTTCACCGATCCAGACCTGGCCCGCGCCGGCTACCAGCAGGCTTTCAGCCAAGGCTCGGTCACCGATTACCCGCTTGCGATCCGCAACGTCAACGGCGACGTCATCGATGTCTCATACAACGCCACCGTCTATCGGGACGACGACGGAACCGTTGCGGGGGTCTTCGCCGCCGCCCGCGATGTTACCGAGCGCACCAGCGCCGAGCAGTCGTTGGCCGCCAGTGAGGAGGAGTCCCGGCTCACGTTCGACCGCTCGCGAGTCGCGACGTGCCTGGTCTCCAATGACGGCCGGATCATCCGGGCGAATCCAGCGATGTGCGACCTGCTCGGGCGCAGTGAGGCGGAGTTGCTGACTTTGGGCTTCCTCGATGTGACGCACCCCGAGGATCGGGAGGTTGGCGCCGATCTCCTTCGAGACATGATGGCCGGCCACCGGTCAGGCCTTCGGCTGACCAAGAGATACGTGACAGGTGACGGGCGCGTGGTGTGGGGCGATGTGACCGTGTCGGCTGTGCGCGACGCGGACGGGCACTTGCACCACCGGATCGCGCAGATCCTGGACGTCAGCTCGGAGCACAACCTGCTTGATGCCTTGAACGAGACGCAGCGCATCGCCCACCTGGGTGGGTGGACCATCGACGTGAAGACAGACCGCGTCACCTGGTCGCCAGAGCTTTTTGCCATGTTCGGCCTGGACCCGACCGGACCCGTGCCGGACTACTCCGAACAGCATCGACTGTTCACGCCGGAGAGCTGGCAGCGCGTCTCCGCTGCCGTCGCACAGACGCAGGCAACGGGTGTCGGCTACGCACTGGACCTCGAGACGGTGCGCAGTGATGGCACGCACGGCTGGATACAGGCGCGGGGCGAGGCGATCCGGGATATGGAAGGCGCGGTCGTCGAACTGCACGGCACGTCGTTGGACATCACGGAGCGCAAGCAATGGGAGACAACGGTCGAGGCGAGCCGAGCACAGCTGGAGCAGGCGCAGCGACTCGCCCACGTCGGCAGTTGGACGCTGGACAACGCTACGGGTCACGTCACGTGGTCGGAGGAGCTCTTCCTCATGCAGGGCCTGGACCCGACCGGCCCGGTACCCGACTACGTGCTGCACAGCCAG
Source organism: uncultured bacterium (assembly GCA_903908025.1). Classification (GTDB taxonomy): domain Bacteria; phylum Actinomycetota; class Actinomycetes; order S36-B12; family S36-B12; genus UBA10649. The sequence continues at coordinate 6,534 of CAIVQM010000476.1, read as the reverse complement.
TTGTTCACCCCGGCGAGCTGGCGCGAGTTGAGTGCGAAGCTGTCGGTCACCCAGGAGACGGGTGCCCCCTACGATCTGGAACTCGAGATGGTCCGTCCCGACGGCACCCACGGGTGGATGCAGGCACGCGGGGAGGCGGTTCGTGACCCCAGCGGGTCGATTGTCGGAGTGCAGGGAGTGGCTCTGGACATCACGGACCGCAAGGCATCCAGCGATGCGCTCCAGACGCTGGCAACCCATGATCGATTGACGGGGCTGGCCAACCGGGTGGAGCTGCTGGACGAGCTCGTGCGGGCGATGAGTGCCGGCCGTCGTACCGGTCACACGACGGCGCTCCTGATGATGGATCTGGACCGGTTCAAGGATGTCAACGACACCCTCGGGCATGCTGCTGGCGACGAACTACTGGTTGCTGCTGCCGCCCGGATCGAAGGTGTCGTGCGCACGGGTGATGTGGCTGCTCGGCTGGGCGGGGATGAGTTCGTCATCGTGATGCGTGACCTGAGTGATCCGCTTGAGGCGGTGCATGCAGCCGATCGGCTGGTTGAGGAGTTCCGGGCGCCTTTCATCCTTGCTGGGGCGGAGCTGTACGCCACTGCGAGCGTCGGGGTCGCGACCGCCACGCACTTCAGCGACGCGACGGACGCCGGTGACCTGCTGCGGGAGGCCGACACCGCGATGTACGCGGCCAAGAACGCCGGCCGTGACCAGGTGGCGGTGTTCAACGCAGACCTTCGCACGGCCGTAGCAACCCGGCTGGCGATCGAAGTCGAACTGAGGCACGCACTTGAACGCGGCCAGCTCGCCGTCTGGTACCAGCCCGAGGTGGACCTCGCGACCGGGGCAGTCAGGGCCGTCGAGGCACTGTTGCGCTGGCACCACCCCAGCGGGGAGATCTGGGCGGCCGATCGGTTCGTCCACGTGGCCGAGGAGTCCGGCCGGATCCTGGCGATCGGCGAATGGGTCATGCATCAGGCCTGTCATCAGGGCGTCGCGTGGACGGCATCGCATCCGAATCGACCGATCACCATACGGGTCAACGTCTCCGCACTTCAGCTTGCCGACGCGGGGCTCCTGGACACGATCGACGATGCATTGGCCAGCAGCGGCCTCGACCCCCGGCTGCTGTGCATCGAGATCACCGAGACCGCGCTGCTGGGCCAGACGGCAACCGCGCGCGTCAATCTCGACGGCATCCATGACCGCGGTATCGAGATCGCCATCGACGACTTCGGCACCGGCTACGCCTCCTTGTCCTACCTGGACCGCTACCCCATCGACGTCATCAAGATCGATCGCAGCTTCATCGCCGACACGATGTCGGCCGATCACGAACACAGTCTCGTGGCCGGCATCATCGCCCTGGCCGCGATCCTGGGCATCAGCGTTACCGCCGAAGGCGTCGAGCAGCCCGATCAGGCCACGCGCCTACGCGACATGGGCTGCCCCACGGCACAGGGCTGGCTCTACTCCGCGGCCGTGCCCCCGGACGACATCGCGCCGCTCCTTGACCACATCTACCCCCACCCCTGACCGGCTCCGTCAGGCGTGCGGCTCGGCCTCGAGGGTCGGACCCTTCCGCGTCGCCATCCATGACCCGAGCAGCACGAGCGGTAGCCCGACCGCGAGCCCGATGGTGAGCGGCTCCGCGAGCACGACGACACCGAGCCCGACGGCGACCACCGGGTTGATGTAGGTGATCAAGGTCGTACGGGACGGCCCGACCTCGGCGATGAGCGCGAAGAAGATGATGAACGCGAGTGCCGAGCAGATCGAACCCAGGACGATGACGGAGACCCAGGCGGAGGTTGGAATGGGTGTTGCTGGCCAGGAGAGCCAGGCCCACGGCGCGTAGATAACGGCATTGATGGTCATGGCGCACGCGATGATCGCGAGACTGGGCAGGTCGGACAGCTTGCGGTCGACGATGATCGGGCCGAGGGAGTAGCCGATGACCGTGATGATCATCGCGACGACCGCCCACAGGCTGCCGCCGCTGATGTCGAGTCCGACGAGCGCCACGACTCCGAGGAAGCCGATGCCGAGCCCGACCAGTCGTCGCCCGCTGAGTCGGTCGTCGATGCCGACGCGCCAGGCGAGGATCGCCGTGACGAGGGGGACCGTGGCGATGAGGAGTGCGGCAAAGGAACTCGAGATACGCTGCTCGGCCCAGTTCAGGGCCAGCCAGGTGAAGGTGATCTCGACGAGGGCGAAGGCGATGACCCACGTCCATCTTCCTCGCAACTGCTTGAGCTGGCCCTTGCCAAGCACGATCGGCAGCAGGATCGCGGCGGCGATGACGCACCTCAGGAACACCACTCCCTGGGGGGAGAAGGTCTCGACCGCGATCTTGATGAACAGATAGGGCAGGCCCCAGACCACGCCGAGCACCAGCAGCAGGATCCAGCCGCGTCGGGTCACGAACCGACAGGCTAGTCCCCTCGCGTCGTCAGGCCTTCGGTCCGATGCCGGGGCTTACTATCGGTCTGATCAACTGCGACTGAGGGACCACACGATGCGCGAACGGCCGACCCGACCCGCCATGCGGGCGATGGCGCGCGCGGATGGTTACGGCGTCATCGGCTATCTGGTCATCGCCGGGGTGGTTCTGCTCATCATCGCGGGTGCGGTGCTGCTCGTCAGCATGATCCTGTCCTCGCTGTCCACGCCCACGCTTGCGCCGGCGTCATCCGCGTCCGCGGCTCCCGGCATCGGGAGCTGCTCCAGTGGCACATGGTTCGACGCTGGATCGGGCGCGTGCGTCCCGCGTGCCGTCTGCGCCAGCGGGGAGGACTACGTCGCAACAGAGAACAGTTGTGCGGCACCCGAGATCGGACCCAAGGTCGACGCACTCGCGCCGACGTTTGGGCTCACCACCGGCGGAACCGCGATCCGCATCGGGGGATCGGGCTTCCAGCCCGGTACGACGGTCCTCATCGATGACCTCCCCGCAGGCGACGTTGTCGTGGTGAGCGAGTCGACCATCACGGCGACAACGCCGGCGAGCCCCAACCTCTATCCCGTTGACGTCATCGTGACGAACCCCGACGGAACGACGTCGACGCTCGACAACGCGTTCACCTATGTCGCCCTGCCGGTAGAGCGGGCAACGGAGGTACGGCCATCGGAAGGATCGAAGGATGGCGGGGAGACCGTCATCATCAAGGGCAACGAATTCGTGGACGGAGCACTCGTCGCCTTCGGTGGCCGTGCGGCAACGAATGTCGTCGTGGTCGACTCGGCAACTCTGCGTGTGACGACGCCGATCGGATCTCTCGGTCCGGTCGTCGTCAACGTCCGCAATCCCGGCGAGGAGTCCTACCTGCTCGAGGATGCCTTCACCTACGTTGACCAGCCGCCGCGTGTCGTGATGCTGGTGCGCCCGGCGTCGGGCGCGATATCGGGTGGGACGAAGGTGACGATCGCCGGCACGGGGTTCGCGCCTGGCGCCACGGTGCTGATCGGCGGGAAGAGGGCGACAGAGGTAGAGGTGGTCAGCAGCACGAAGATCACCGCGCTCACGCCCCCCGGAGACCTCGGGCTCGCCGAAGTCGGCGTCCGCAACCCGGGTGTTCCGCCCGCCACTCTCGCGGAGGCCTTCGAATTCGTCGAGGCCCCGACCATCGCCGGAGTGAAGCCCGCTGAGGGCCCGGAGTCGGGTGATACGAAGGTGACCATCACTGGGACCGGTTTCCTGCCGGGTGCCACGGTGACCTTCGAGGGCGGGGAGGCCACCTCGGTGAAGGTCGTCGATGACGGGACCATCACGGCAAAGACGCCGGTGGGGACGGCTGGTCCGGCAACCGTGGTGGTCAGCAATCCGGACCAACCGCCGGCGACGGTGAAGAAGGGCTTCACCTACGTCGTTGTCGATGAACCGAAGCCGTCCGGGAAGCCGACTCCGAAGCCATCGGGTTCGGCCCTGCCCGTCTGCCTGAACTTCCGGCTCCCCGATGTGGCCGGGACGGCCGGAGAAGCGCTTGGCTTTGGGGCTTCCGCCCTGTTCCCCATCAGCATGGGCTTCACTGACCCGGTGCTGGGCGGTGCGACGTTCACCGGCGACAGCGGGGCCGACACAGACGGCTCCATCACCTGGCAGGCCAGCCCGGCTCGTATTGTGTGGCTTTCCGGGGCGGCTGCGAGCAGCGGAACGATCCAGTTCACCTACACGGCATCCAGTTGCACGGGAGTGGGCGCGGGCAACCTGTCCGTCTTCTCGAACTGACCCGATCGGTAGGGTGGGTTGACGCGCAGTGCGCGGATTCCCACCAGGAGAACGGCAGCTGACGGCAATGACGGAGATGACGGACGACGTCCGCGACGCGTATGACGTGACGGCCATCCAGGAGCGCTGGCTTCCGGTCTGGGACGACCTGGCGCCCTTCCGCTCAGGCCGCCCGGACGACGACCGCCCCAAGAAGTACGTCCTCGACATGTTTCCCTATCCCTCGGGTGACCTGCACATGGGCCACGCCGAGGCGTATGCGCTCGGCGACGTGGTGGCCCGGTACTGGGTGCAGCGCGGTTTCAACGTCATGCACCCCATCGGCTGGGACGCCTTCGGGCTGCCGGCCGAGAACGCTGCGATCAAGCGCGGCGAGGATCCGGTGCGCTGGACTTACGAGAACATCGCTCAGCAGAAGGCGTCGATGCGCCGCTTCGCGTGCTCGTTCGACTGGGATCGCGTGTTCAACACCTGCGATCCCGAGTACTACCGCTGGAACCAGTGGTTCTTCCTGCGGATGTTCGAGCGCGGGCTGGCCTACCGCAAGGACAGCAATGTCAACTGGTGCCCCAACTGCCAGACGGTGCTCGCGAACGAGCAGGTGGTCGGAGGGCTCTGCGAACGATGCGACACGCCTGTCACGAAGAAGAAGCTGACGCAGTGGTACCTGCGCATCACCGACTATGCCGACCGGCTGCTCGACGACATGAAGCAACTCGAAGGCGCATGGCCGGAAAAGGTCCTGCTGATGCAGAAGAACTGGATCGGGCGATCGTCCGGCGCTGAGGTGCAGTTCGTGGTCGAGGGCCGTGACGAACCGGTCACGGTGTACACGACGCGGCCGGACACGCTGTACGGCGCGACCTTCTTCGTCGTCGCGGCCGACTCGGACCTTGCTGCAGAGCTGGCCGCCGGCACACCCGCCGAGGCCGAGTTCGTCTCGTACCTCGAGACCGTGAAGCAGGTCTCGGAGATGGATCGCCTGGACTCCTCGCGCCCGAAGAGCGGGGTGTTCCTGCAGCGCTATGCGATCAACCCGGTCAACGGCGAGCGCATCCCGGTGTGGGCATCGGACTACGTGCTGGCCGACTACGGCACGGGCGCGATCATGGCCGTGCCGGCGCACGATCAGCGCGACCTCGACTTCGCGCGGGCCTTCAACCTGCCGGTGCGGGTCGTCGTGGCGAGCGACGACGACCCGGTGGCGACAGGTGTCGCGACGGCGGACGACGGCCCGCATGTGAACTCCGGACCCCTCGACGGCCTCGACAAGGCGGCGGCCATCGCCGCGATTACCGAGGTCCTGCTCGAGCGCGGGACTGGCGAGCCGGCCGTGAACTACCGGCTCCGCGACTGGCTGATCTCCCGTCAGCGCTACTGGGGCACGCCGATCCCGATCGTGCACTGCGCGACCTGCGGCGAGGTGCCGGTACCCGATGACCAGCTCCCCGTGACGCTGCCGCCGGCCGATGGACTGGACCTCAAGCCCAAGGGCACATCGCCGCTGGGTGCCGCGACTGACTGGGTCACGACGACCTGTCCCCGTTGCGGTGAACCCGCTCTGCGCGACACCGACACCATGGACACGTTCATGGACTCGTCCTGGTACTACCTGCGCTACGCCGATCCGAGGAACGAGACGGCAGCCTTCGACCCTGCGATCGTGCGCGAGTGGCTGCCGGTCGACCAGTACGTCGGCGGCGTGACGCACGCGATCCTGCATCTGCTGTACTCGCGCTTCTTCACGAAGGTCCTGTTCGATATGGGTCTGCTCGACTTCGCCGAGCCCTTCACACGTCTGCTGAACCAGGGCATGGTCGTGATGGACGGCTCTGCCATGAGCAAGTCGCGCGGCAACCTCGTACGGCTCACAGACGAGCTCGCGGTGAACGGGGTCGATGCGATCCGTCTGACCATGGTGTTCGCCGGGCCACCGGAGGACGATGTCGACTGGGCCGAGGTGTCCCCGGCCGGCTCGCGGAAGTTCCTCGCGCGGGCCTGGCGCCTGTCAGGCGATGTGACCAGCGAGCCCGGTGTCGACGTCACCACCGGCGACCTCGGCCTGCGCAAGGCGACGCATCACGCCGTGAACGATGCCGCCATCGCGGTGGAGTCCTTCCGGTTCAACGTGGCGGTTGCCCGCACGATGGAACTCGTGAATGCCACCCGCAAGGCGATCGACTCCGGCTGTGGGGCTGACGACCCGGCGGTGCGCGAGGCGGTCGAGGCGGTGGCGATCATGCTGTCGCTCGTCGCTCCGTACACATCGGAGGACATGTGGAATCGGCTCGGGCATGAGCCGGCGGTCG
>CAIVQM010000475.1 GCA_903908025.1 uncultured bacterium | reverse complement strand
GCAATGCCATGGGCAAGGTCGATAAGGCGCGACTCGGACATATCCCCCCGCCTACGATGACCGCAACAGCTACGAATGGGGACCTGCCATGACCACTCGCGCCCGCACCCGGATCGCCTCCCTCGTCGGCGCCTGCGCCCTCGTTGCGCTGACCCTCACCGGCTGCCTCAAGGTCGACGCCGACCTCGCCATCAACTCGGACGCCCAGGGAACCGGCACGGTCGGATTCGAGCTCCAGAAGGACGCTGCCGGCTTCATGGGGATCTCCGACGTCACCTCGTTCGAGAGCTCGGTGACCACCGGCGACCTCTCCGACACCGGACTGGGCGAACTGGCAGCCTGCGATACCTCCGAATCCGATACCGCTTACATCTATACCTGCACGTTTGCCGATCAGGCGTTCACCGATCCGGCGGGCATGTGGACCATCGAGAAGGCGGGCGACGTGATCACGTTCCACATGGTCAATGCCGGTCAGACCGGAACGGACACCGCCAGCGGTATGGATCCGTCGGCACTGCTGGGAGACGCGTCGCTCGGCTCGATCAACGTCAAGGTCACCTTCCCCGGCAACATCACTACGGTCACCGGAACCGGTGTCACGAAGACCTCGGACACCTCCGCAACCATCGCAGGAACGATGACCGCCCCCCTCGATGTGACCATCACGAGTGAGGCCGGCAGCGGCGGACCCAAGATCGCCGCACTCCTCGTCGTGCTCGGTGCCGTCGCCGTCATCGCGCTCATCGTCATCGTGATCGTGGTGCTGCTGGTCCGCCGTCGCAAGCCGGCCGCTGGCGAGGTCGCTGTCGCGGCTACCGGTGCTGTCGTGGCGACCGAGGTCGTTGCGACCGAGGTCGTGACCACCGATGCGGTCGTCCTCGACGATGCCGGTACGCCTACCGAGGTGGTCGAGACGGTCACCGACACGGTTACCGAGACCTTCACCGAGCCGATGCCGGATGCGCCGACGGACACCAACGACTGACGTCGCTCAGAACGCGGCGACGATCGCCGTCAGCACGGGCGCAATGATCAGCGCGGGCAGCAGGTCGCCCACCGGCACCTGACGGATGTTCAGCAGCCGCAGTCCCACGCCCAGCAGCAGCACTCCGCCGGTCGCCGTCAGGGAGGCGATCAGCGCGGCCGACATGAACGACCCGACGAGTGCGCCGAGCAGCGTCAGCAGGCCCTGCCACACCCCCACCGACAGCGCGGATGCCGCAACACCCCAGCCGAGCGATGCGGCGAACGCCAACGATGCGAAGCCATCGAGGGTCGACTTGAGCGCGAGTTGCTCGATGCCCTTTCCCAGCCCGTCGCTCAGGGAGCCGAGCACGGCTAGCGGTCCGATGCAGAAGACAAGGGAGGCGTCGACGAAACCCTCGACGAACCGAGCCCGCGACTGCGTGCCGTCGCCGCGCACGAAGGTCCGCTGCAGCCAGCCCCCGAACGCCTCGAGACGCTCCTCGATTCGCAGCAGCGATCCCGCGATACCGCCGATGAGCAGCGCCGCCAGCACCACCAGCAGGGTTCCGCCGCCGCCCACAGCGGCGATGTAGTCCTCATCCCGAAGGGCGACGATGTTCAGCCCCCCGATGACGAGGGTGACGAGACCGAGGGCATCGGTGACGGTGCGGCGGGTGCGCTCGGGCAGCCGGTGGCCGATGAGGATGCCGAGGCCGGCGCCGATGAGGATGGCGACGACATTGAGGACCGTGCCCAACCCGCGCATGACAACCCCTTCGACGGCCCGCAGCCTACGAGGCGGCGGGGGCAGCACCTCAGGTCGGGCCGTCGATACAAGAAGGTACGTTTCCCGCATGACTGCTGTGCTGCCTGTCGAGGTCTGGTCCGATGTCGTGTGCCCATGGTGCTGTGTCGGCCGGGCCGAACTCCAGCGTGCGCTCGCCGACTTCGAGCACGCAGATGACGTCGAACTCACCTGGCGCAGCTTCGAGCTCGACCCCGATGCACCCGCCGTGCGCACCGAGTCACTCGTCGAGCAGTTGTCGCACAAGCTCGGCGCCGATGCCGACCAGGTCCAGGCGATGTTCGCCGGGGTTGCCGCGCGCGGAGCCGAGGTGGGGCTCGACTTCCGCTTCGACCAGGCCCGGTCCGGAAACACCTTCGATGCCCATCGACTGCTCCACCTGGCCCAGGCCGAGGGCAAGCAGGACGCGCTCAAGGGCCGACTCTTCGATGCGTACTTCACGGAGGGCGAGGCCATCGGCGACCCCGACACTCTGCGTCGGCTGGCCGTCGAGGCGGGGCTCGACGCGACTGCCGTCGATGATCTCCTCGCCTCGAACCGATTCGCCGCCGAGGTCCGTGCGGACGAGGCCGAGGCCCGTAGCCTGCAGGTGTCCGGGGTGCCGTTCTTCGTCATCGACCGCCGCTACGGCGTGTCGGGGGCGCAGCCGGCGGCGACGCTGCTGTCCGCACTGCAGCAGGCCTGGCACGACCGCACCACCCGCTAGCCATGGGGGGCCTCGCCCCGCTCTGCTACTTCGCGGTGTAGAAGCGCAGTTCGGTCGGCTCACGCAGAAGATCGGCAAGGTTCCGGTTGCCGTCAATCACATGGGGGGTCAGCATGTGCGCCTCCCAGTCGGCCCGCGACGTGAACTTCTCGAGCATGAGCCAGGTGTCGGGGTCGTCGTCCGAGATAACGAGCTCCATGTAGATGCAG
>CAIVQM010000474.1 GCA_903908025.1 uncultured bacterium | reverse complement strand
GCTGAGTCGCATCGCATAAATCACTCCGACATGCCACCATGTTGTATTTCCACGACGCATCAATCTGCCATGACGGCGGCTGGCGGCAGTCGGTCTTCGGCCGCGGGCGCTGCCTCGTCCATGGGTGCGGCGGGCGCCTCGGCCTGGTAAGCCGCCTCGACGGCAGCCGTGGATACCTCACCGGAACCAGCGACGCCCGCCGTATTGTGGCTGGCGGCCATCGCCGCGGTCACGATCGCCCTGGTGGCCGTCGCGATAGTCGCATTCCGGCGCCGACGCGCTACTTCAGGGGAGTAGCGCCTGACAGGCGGCTGCCGCCGAGGTAGCGGAGCACCGGACGCGACCGCGTTCAGCCGACTTCACGTCCAGAGGCTCGCCGAACCCGCCAACGCGCCGACCAGCGCCGACAGCACGGTCGGCCGCACCCGTCCTCCCGACTGGGCGTCATCCGTCGGCGGAATGTCGATCCGTGGATAGGGATCCCGGTCTTGGAGGCTCATGGCAGATTCATACTCCCCATCACGGCTCCCCTCCGGATTCGGCCGACGTAGGCCCCGCGGTTGTGTCACAGGCGGCAGCCTGAACGCGTTGACTGGGTAGGAGGACCAGGAAGCCCCACCACCCAGACGGGAAAGGGCGTGGAAAGGGCGAGGACCGCACAAAGGAGACCTATTGGACGCACCACTGAGACACCAAGAATGCGTCCAATGCGTTGCAGCGCAACGACTTTCACGTGGGGCCGCCTCGGGGATTTGAACCCCGGACCTACGCATTACGAGACTGCACCCACGCATGGATTCGCCCCAAGGGATCGTTGCCTATCAACAGGTTTCGTGACACCAAGCGCCACCCAGAAACACCGAGCGACAGGGAGAAAGGGCGACGGAGAGGGCGAGCATCCATGCGTAGATTCGGCAAGTTCCGTGCTTGGACCTCAGCACTGCAGATGTTTGGGCTAGGGAATGATCTGCCCTCAGACTCTTCATGCTGCACTCGGCTCACAGCGACTCCACAGCCTGCATGACGTAGGTAGCCCCCCACCGCCGGTTGTAGCTGCGACCGGTCCTCTCTGTTAGGTACCCAAGTCCGGCGAGGCGGTCGATCGCTCCCTGCGCCGCCGGGATTGTCACCTCGTACCGCTCGCTGACCCCGCGTGCGCTGACGTAAGGCCAGTCAATGAGGTCATTCGCCAGCGTGACAATCGTTCCGCTGTAGTTGTGGCTATTCAGTTCGGCGAGAAGGCCCGCCTTCCACTCAGAGAGTCCCCCTGCCACGTCCGCGGCCGCTCGCGCCTGGGCTTCGATCGCGTTCGCGAAGAACGTGACCCAGGGGTCCCAGTCGCCTGTCTGGCTGACCCGGAGCATGTGATCCTGGTATTCGAGACGCCGGCTGACCAGCCACGACGAGATAGAGAAGGATGGCTCATCCAACGTCCTCATTCTCAGTAACTGAAGGATGATGGACAGTCGACCTAGGCGGCCATTGCCGTCACCGAAGGGATGCAGCGTCTCGAACTGGTAGTGCGCGATGCCCGCCGCGACTATCGGGTGGATGTCAGTCGGTGCCATCTCCGTCCATTCGACCCAACGCGTGAAGTCGGACCTCAACTGATCCCCGGGCGGCGGCGGGACGAAGCGCGCGTCCTCGACTCGACAGTCATCCGGGCCAATGACAACGCGATGCTCCCGAACCCTTCCCGGATCTAGGGGCGTCTTTACCGCAGCCCGTGCGAGCGTGTCCTGCGAGCTGCAGAGCAGCCCCTCCGTCACGGGTCGATCCCGGACCCACTCGAAGGCGTGCTCGGCCACACGGACGTAGGCCAGGACCTCGGCCGTCTCGGGCGTTCCAGAGGAGTCGAAAGGAGCGGAGGCCCGCAGGATTTCCTCAGTTGTCGCGTGTGTGCCTTCGAGTTCAGAGGTCGTCTGAGCCTCGCGGTACAGAGCGGGCACGACGAGCAGGCGTGGGTTAGGAAGTGAGGAGCACGCCTGGTTAAGGCGGCCCAGGGCTTCCGCGGCCCTGACGACAGCGGTCCAGGTCCTTGATCCGAGGGAGATGGAGTCAGGTAGAGGACGCGGCACGAATGCGAAGTGGTCGTACTCGCGCAGACGCGAATCGACTCCTTGGATCGGAACGAGAGTCCCCAAGGGCGACTTGAATTCCGCTAGGTCCATTGCAAGACCCTATGAGGCAGGGGGTTTAATTGCAACAGTGAGATTCATACCAGCCCTATCAAACCCGAAGCACCAGAGAATCGGCGCCGGCAAGCAGCCGCGTGAGCTCCTCTCGGTCGCGACCGCACCAGGGTCATGGAAGCCGAACGCGTGCAAACGACGGTGAACCCGAACATTAGCGAGGCTGCTGGGTGCGGCCCGTGGCGCAGCCGGAGCCGGGGCCGGGGCCGGGGCCGGAAGATCTGAGCGACCGACCATCTGCGTACGCTGAGTCGGCTGTCAGTCCGAGTCGCCAGACTGGCCAGACATCGTCATCCGCATTGACTGCGAAACGGTACCGGAGTAGCGGAGGTCCCAGTGGCGGAGACGCCCTCGAACGCACCACCCCCGCCCCGTAAGAAGAGGAAGCGAAGCAAGTCTTCGATCGCGAAGTCGAAGAAGCGCAAAGAAGCCCCCAAGGGCTCGTGGTCGGAGGTCTCGACCATCAAGGCCGGTGGCTCACATGTGAAGAGCCGGTGGAAACGGCAGTACACCGGTCCCCGGGTCCTCTCCGAAGATCACCTGGCCGGTGACGGTCAGGGGTGGATGCCCACCTCGCACACCACCGTCGCCGAGGAAGTCGAGAACCGCCGTATCAGAGAATCCAACAAGGAGGACCAGACACGGCGGGGGATCGGTTCAGCACCGTTCGAAGATGGCGGCGAGGGCCTGCCCACCACCGATGCACATGGTTACCATGCCGAACTGCAGGTCACGGTCGGCCAGGTCGTGCATGAGCTTGACGGTGAGGATCGCCCCGGTCGCCCCCACCGGATGGCCGAGGGCGATGGCACCGCCATTCGGATTCACCTTGTCCGGGTCCATGCCGGTGTCGCGCACGACGGCGACGACCTGCGCGGCGAATGCCTCGTTCAGCTCGATAACGTCAAGGTCCGACATCGACAGTCCCGCCCGGTCGAGGGCACGCCCGACCGCGATGGTGGGGGCGTAGCCCATCAGTCCGGGCTCGAGCGCCGCGCTCGACCAGGAACGCAGCCGCATCCGGGCCGGCCGGCCCAGGCGCGCGGCCGTGTCCTCGAGCATGACGACGACGGCTGCCGCGCCGTCGTTGATGCCGGAGGAGTTCCCGGGCGTGACGGTGCCGTCGGCGGCGAACGCGGGGCGCAGGGCCGCCAGCGCCTCGACGGTCGTCTGGGGGCGAGGGTGCTCATCGGTCTCGACCACCGTGGTCGCACCCTTGCCGTGCGCCACTGTGATCGGCACGATCTGCTCGGCGAAGACCCCGCTCGCCTGCGCCTGGGCCGTGCGACTCTGGCTGAGCGCAGCCCACTCGTCCTGCTCGGTTCGGCTGACCCCGAACCTGCGTGCGACGTTCTCGGCGGTGACGCCCATGAGCTCGTCACTCCACGGATCGGTCAGGAGGGATAGCGTCCCGTCGACGAGGCTGCGGTGGCCCAGGCGCAGCCCGTCCCGCGCCGTGGGGAGCAGCGCTGGCTGCCGCGACATGCTCTCGTCGCCGCCCGCCACGATCACGGTGGAGTCGCCGCTCTGAACCTGCATGGCGGCGCTGAGCACGGCCTGCAGTCCGCTGCCACACAGTCGGTTCACGTTGAACGCCGGCGTCGAGATGGGGAGTCCGGCGGCGAGGGCCACCCGTCGGGCGTTGTAGGCATCGCCGCCGACCTGCCCGACGCAACCCATGATGACCTCGTCGATGATCGTGTCCGGGCAGGCCTCGAGCGCCCGGCGCACCACGGCCGCGCCGAGTTCGTGGGCCGGCACGTCGGCGATCGACCTGCCGTAGCTCCCGATCGGGGTGCGGGCCCCGGACACGAGGACGACGCTGGGTGCATGGGCAGCCATGGCTCTCCTATCGACCGACTAGTCGGTCGATCGTAGGTGCCGACCGGGAGTGGGTCAAGGCCAATCAGGGATAGGCGTAGAACCCGCGCCCGGACTTGCGCCCTAGGCGGCCGGCATCGACGTGGCGCCTGAGCAGGACCGGCGGCGCGAACGCGGGGTCTAGGTACTCCTCGTAGAGGCTCTCCGCGACTAGGAGCATCGTGTCGAGACCAATCATGTCTGCCAGCCGGATCGGGCCCATGGGCATGCCGCAGCCGCCCACGAGGCCGGCGTCTATGTCCTCGGCGGTGGCCAGCCCGCTGTCGAGCATGCGGATCGCGGACAGCGCGTAGGGCACGAAGATCGTGTTGACGAGGAAGCCGGCCCGGTCCTGGGCGGACACCGTGGTCTTCTGCAGCACCGTGCGTGCGAATGCGTGCGCCCAGGAGTCGGTCGCGCTGGCCGTCAGCAGGCTCGGAATGATCTCCACGAGCGGCATCACGGGCACCGGGTTGAAGAAGTGCATGCCGATGACCCGCTCCGGGTTCACCGAGGCAGCGGCCAGCTTCGCGATGGGGATCGACGAGGTGTTCGACGCAATGACGGCGTCCGGCGCGAGGAGCCCATCGAGCTCCACGATCAGGGCGACCTTGTCCGTCAGCGACTCCCGGATGGCCTCGATCACGATCGAGCACTCGCGCAGGTCGGCCAGGTCCGAGGTGTACGAGACCCGGGCCAGCACGGCGTCGGCTGGTTCGGTCAGCGCGCCTTTGGCCTCGCCCCGACCCAGGGACGCGGCCAGCGAGTGGCGGGCGCGCTCGAGTGCCTCCGATTGCGTCTCGACCACCACTGCGCGGCACCCGGCTCGGGCGCTCACCTCAGCAATTCCGTTGCCCATCGTCCCCGCTCCGACGACGCCCACCGTCGTCGACGCGGAGGGTGCAGGTCGGCTCACGGATCTTCCTCCTGTCCCAGCGCAGTCCGGAGCCGGCCTTCGGCTCCCGGGTGGTACAGCACTGCGTGCATCCCAACGGCCTGGGCGCCAGCGACGTTGCGGCGCAGGTCGTCGACGAGGACGCAGTGCCGCGGATCGGTCTGGACCGCCCGCGCGGCAAGCAGGAAGGCGGCCGGATCCGGCTTGCGCTCGTTGATCCTATCGGAGAGGAGCACAACCTCGACGAGGTCCTCCAGATCCCGGAGGTCGTACTCGTTGCACCATGAGTTGGACAGCACGGCGGTGCGCCACCGGGCCGCGCGGGCCCGCCGCACGATGCCGCGGACGGGCTCGTTGTGCTCGAGGTGCGCCATCATCCGCGCGAGCAGGCCCGCGTGCGCGATCGGCTCGCCGGTCGCGCTGCGCAGGGCGGTCGCCACCTCGGTCTCGAACTGGGACGCCGGGATACGGCCGCGCTCGACAAGGTGCAGTGCGCTGCCCGGCGCATCGTGCAGTGCCCGCATGTGCCGACGGAAGGAGTCGCGGTCGATGCCCTCCAGATCCATCCAGCGCTCGAACGAATCGTACATAGGGGTGGTCAGGACACCGCCCCAGTCCAGGATCAGCGCCCCCGGAGCCGCCGGCGTCACGATCCGGGAAGGGGCTCGTTGCCGATGCCCCGCATGAGGTAGTCCCAGAACTGGACCGCGATCTGGCGCGCCGTGAGCGGTCCGCCAGAGCGGAACCACTGGTAGGACCAGTTGCTCATGCCGAAGAGGGCAAGGGTGACCAGCCGCGGGTCCACCCCCCGCAGCTCGCCCGAAGCGTTCCCGTCGACGATGACCTCCTCGATCGAGCGCTCATAGGCTTCGCGCTTGGCCTTGATGACCTCCTGCTGGGCGAGGGGGAGCTCGCGGTAGTGCTCGAAGAAGACCCGGACGTGGCCGCGATGGGTATCCATCAGGTCGAAGACGTCGCCGAAGACCTCGAGCAGTTGCTGGGACGGGCCCAGTCGAGCGACGGCTCGCTGCTCCTGGCGCTCAATGAGCAGGTTGATGAACTCCTCGTGGATGGCGAACAGGATGTCGTCCTTGCTCGCGAAGTAGTGGTAGAGGGACGGCTTGGCCAGGCCCACCGCCCGCGCGATGCGCTCCATAGACGTGGTGGCGAAGCCCTCGGTCTCGAACAGCTGGGCCGCGGTGGCGACGATGTCGCGGCGTCGGGCGTCTGCCCGGGGCTCGTCCATCGCCCGGCCTCCCTCGGTTCGCGCGGCCTCTGGTCCCAGGGCCGGTCGTAGGCTAGCACCGACCGTCTGGTCGGTCGACTGTTCTGCGCGGGGAGGTGCGGTGCAGGCAACGCTCGAGGACGCCCGGGTGTGGGTCGCCGGGGCCAGCCGTGGGCTCGGCCGTGCGATCGCCGAAGGATTCGCCGATGCCGGCGCCCAGATCGCGGTGACGGCGCGGTCGGCCGACGGGCTGGCGGACGCGGGCTTCTGGGTCCCGCAAGGGTCGGTCTCGGACGGGGACGACGTCGACCGGGCCGCCGGTGCGATAGACGAGGAGTGGGGCGGCCTCGACGTCCTGGTCAACTGCGCCGGGATCAGCCCGAACATGACGCGTTCGGAGGACGTGCCCGCGGACGAATGGCAAGACGGCCTCGACGTCAACCTCACCGGCACCGTCCGGTGCTCTGAGGCCGCGTCGCGCCTCCTGGCCGCCGGATCGGGGGCGATCGTCAATGTGTCCAGCATCCACGGATCGGTAGGGATGCCCCGACTGGCCGCCTACAGCTCGATCAAGGGGGCGGTCGACGCGCTGACCCGCACCCTCGCCGTGGAGTGGGCCGACACGCTTACTCCGATAGGGACGCCCAACTCGTAGGACAGGGCAACCGAGCTCAGCACTGTGGTGCCGTTGATGCGAAAGCAAAGGAAGCCGTTCGGATCGAGGGAGAAGTTGACGCCGCCGACATCGTTGTTGTTGTGCACGTACGTGCGATGGTTCCACGCCACGACGTCATGAGTGACGGCCGCCTCGACCGAGGACGAGCCCGTGATCTGAGTGAACGAGTCGATCTTGAGATGATTGCCCACCTGGTTCGGGAAGTACGTCGCACCGCGCCTCCGAGTCCCGTTCCACGTCAAGTCACGGACGAATCAGCCCCTTACGTACTGCGCCCGCA
The DNA here is from genome assembly GCA_903908025.1 of uncultured bacterium. Taxonomy (GTDB): domain Bacteria; phylum Actinomycetota; class Actinomycetes; order S36-B12; family S36-B12; genus UBA10649. Next base: position 9,901 of record CAIVQM010000474.1, on the reverse strand, counting down.
TTTCGATCAGCCCGAGAAGCCTCCGCTGGCCAGGACATCCGATCCGTTCAGGACTGCCGCTGGGACCGAACAGCAGAAGGCGATGGTCGCGGCGATCTCGTCGGCCTGGAGCAACCTGCGAGACAGTTGGGTCCTGGCGAATTCACTGGTATCCGGCAAGCCATAGATTTCGGCGGTCGCTGCAAGCATGTCGGTATCCGTCGACCCCGGCGATACGGATACGGCCGTCACCCCAGTTCCCACTAGGTCGGCGGCGAGACCGCGCACCAGGCCGACGACCGCATGCTTCGCGACGTTGTACCCGGCTAGGTGGAAGAGGCCTCGTGAGCCGGCCGCGGACGCCAAGGCAACGAAGCGACACCCATGGGGCTCCGGTCCGGTCAGCATGTGCGGCACGACGGCGGCCGCGGTGTTCCACACCCCCAAGACATCGACTTCGAGGAGGGTCCTCAAATGAGCCTCCGGGGTCTCCCACAGGGGCCGGCCGCCGATGATGATGGCCGCAGCTGCGACGGCGACGTCAAGCCGTTCGAAGGTATCCACTGCGACGTTGGCGGCCTCTCGCATGGCTCCGGCGTCTCGGACGTCCACGACGCGACACACCACCTGGCCCGGATACGCGAGCTCGAGAGCCCTGAGATCCGCCTCGGTCGCGAGTGGGTAGGAAACACCTTCGGGCCGTGTACTGCCTTCCGCGGAACATGCATCGACAGCGACCACGCTGTAGCCCTCAGAGCACAGCGCATGCACAGTTGCTCTGCCTATGCCGCGAGCAGCACCGGTAACCAGAGCAACGCGTGACACCTGTCGCGGGACGTCCATGTCAGCCCTGCCCTGGGCAGCGCGCCCGGATGACGGCGGAGTCGACGAGTGCGCCAAACAGAATCGCTCCACGCGCTGCACTTGCGAGCAATGGGTTGCCTAGCACCCCGTTGGGAGATACGGGCCGCACGCCTACTGTTGTCAGGGAGGGCAGCAGTTCCACCAGAGGGCGGACGTTGCCCACCTCGGCGAGATGCATCTGGACGACGTGCGGGGCGAGGAAGAGCATCACCGAAGTCTCGTCGAGGCCCGCATGAGAGTCGGTCATGTGCTCGGCCGTGCAGGGAATCCATGAAACGTCGTGCTGTTCGTCACGCATCTGTGCCACTGCGTCCGAGATGCTGGCGACGTTGCCCCCATGCCCGTTGATCAGGAGGATGCGCCCGGCCCAGGTAGATAGCGACCGGACGAGTTCGACGATGGTGAGATGGAGTGCTGTATGGCCAATCGACGCGGTGCCGGGAAACCCTTGGTGCTCTCCGCTTGCCCCATACGCGATCGCGGGTGCCAGAACCACCGAGGAATCGATCGGTGCCGCGAGCCTGTCAGCGACACCCGCTGCCACGGCAGTCGCGATTCGGGTGTCGGTGTCGAAGGGCAGATGCGGACCGTGCTGCTCCGTCGATCCGACAGGCACTAGCACCAACGGGCGGGACGGGACGTCGGGCCAGACGCTGGCACTGAGGTCGATGCTCCCGGTCATGTGCTTGCCAAGGGCACGCCAAGAGTGCGCGTGAACCCGGAGGGCATCACGACGTCTTCAGGACTGAGCGTGCGAATGGACGAATGGCCGAGGCCGTAGAGGGTCGAGTCGATTCCGTTGCGCAGCAGGTCGAGGACATTCTCGACTCCGGCCTGCCCGTTGGCCGCGAGGGCCCACAGGTACGCGCGGCCGATGAGCACCGAGCGTGCCCCGAGGGCGAGGGCCTTAACGACGTCGCTGCCGCGCCGGATCCCGCCGTCCATGACGACCTCCACCTGTCCGCCGACGGCCTCAACGATGGAGGGCAGGACGCGAATAGGCGCTGGAGTCGAGTCGATGTTGTTGCCGCCGTGATTGGATACCGACAGGGCGCTGAATCCGGCATCGACGGTTCGACGGGCATCATCGATCCGACACACCCCCTTCAGCATGAACGGGCCGTCCCACTGCTGCCGTAGCCAGGCGAGGTCCTCCCACGTCGCAGGGGGCGTCTGCATCCATTCGTAGTAGGCGCCGAAGAAGGTCGGGGCGACCCCAGCGCTGTCGGCCAGGTTCGGGGTGGTGAGGTCCGGTATGCCGCCACTCCTCGCGTAGGTCATCAGCCACCGCGGCCGTCTGAGGACCTGCGGCGCAAACTGGACCATCGTCTTGGCGTTGACCTTCTCCGGAATGACCGGGCTGCCCCAGTCTCGGCCGTAGGTGAAGGACCAGTCGAGGGTGAGGATCAGGCCCTTGGCGCCAGCGGATCGGGCCTGCTCGATTCGCGTGACCATCGAGTCACGGGTGCCCATCCAGTACATCTGGAAGAACGTCGCGGGATTGAGGGCAACGACGTCCTCCAGCGCCTTGCTGCCGAAGGACCCCAGCCCCATGGCGGTGCCCCGGGCTGCCGTCGCGCGAGCGATCGCGAGCTCGCCGTCGGGGTGGACTGCCTGCACCCCCGTGGGCGACGTGACGACGGGGAAGGCGATGGGCTGGCCCATGAACGTGGTGGCGAGATCGCGCTCGGCGTGGAGCCCCGCGACGTGTGGGGCCAGGCCGAGCTCGGAAAAGGCGTTCGTGTTGTCCGCGTACGACACGCCCTTCTCCGACCCGGCGAGCAGCGCGCTGTAGACCGAAGAGGGCAGACGCTTCTTGGCTTGCCTTTGAGCCTCCGCCACGGACTCGAACCATGCGTTGGCCATGACGTGCCTCTCATGAGTGTGGTCGAGCGACCGGACGCGGACTGCTCAGTTAGGGGCGGGGAACGGTGAAGCCGGCCAGTGGACTCTCCGCACAGGCGTGTACGGGAGGCCCCGACGGAGGGGCAATCTCGAGCGGGGTGGGTCCAGTGGGGCGTCGTGCCGAGCGGGAGTGGTCCTGGCCGGCTGCCGGGATGGTGCGGCCGATCTGCAGCAGCGCTGGTTCGCTGTACCCCTGCACGCACTCGGGGTCCGGCCCGTCCAGGGGCAGGCCTGTGAAGAACTTCGCGGCCATGCAGCCCCCGCGACAGGAGTCGAAGAACTCGCACTTGGTGCAGGCTCCAGATGTCTGCGGCGAACGAAGGTCGGCGAACAGCTCCGAGTCCTTCCATACGGCGCCAAAGCCGCCCGGGCTGAGGACATTCCCGGCGTGGAACTGATCGTGGATCGCGAAGGGGCAGGCGTAGACGTCGCCGACCGGGTCGATCAGGCACACGACTCGTCCGGCCCCGCACAGGTTCAGTCCGGGCAGGGATTCACCAAAACCGGCGAGATGGAAGAACGAATCCCCCGTGAGAACGTTCTCCCCCGCACGCAGCAGCCATTCGTACAACGTCCGCTGCTGGCTCGCTGTGGGATGGAGCTCGTCCCACACGTCCGCTCCGCGCCCCGAGGGCCGCAATCGCGTCAGCCGGAGAGTCGCCCCGTGACGGTCCGCAAGCGCCTTGAACAGATCCAGCTGGTCAACGTTCTCGCGGGTCACCACGACAGAGATCTTTGCGTCGGCGAAGCCCGCCGCTGAAAGGTTCTCCAGGGCGCGTATCGCCATGTCGAACGATCCTTCGCCGCGCACTCGGTCGTTCACGTCGGCGGTGGCACCGTCCAACGACACCTGGACATCGACGTAATCCGTGGACGCCAGGAACCGGGCTCGCTCGGGCGTGATGCGGACGCCGTTGGTGGAGAACTTCACGCCGACCTGATGGCTGACGGCGTACTCCAGCAGGTGCCAGAAGTCAGGCCGGATCGTCGGCTCGCCGCCGCCAATGTTCACGTAGAAGACCTGCATCGCCTGCAGCTGGTCGATGACAGCTTCGCACTGCTCGGTCGAGAGCTCGCGCGGATCACGCTTTCCCGACGATGAGAGGCAGTGAATGCAAGCCAGATTGCATGCGTAGGTCAGCTCCCACGTCAGGCAGATCGGCGCGTCCAGCCCGTACTCGAACTGCTGCACGAGGGAACCGCCCCGCGGGCGCGACGGGACGGACGCGGTCGGTCGATCGTGGACCGTGGTCATGCCGCAGCCAGATCGGCACGACGCTCGATCATCCCGCCATCGGCAAGGGCCTCAAGGGCCTGCAGGAACACGGACCACTGGGTCTGGGGGACTCCGGCCTTCGCCAGGGCCTCACGAACGGTCGCACAGGCGGCCAGGCCCGTCACGACGCTGACCATCTCCCGGCTCTTCAGGAACGTCAGCCTACGGGTGCCGAAGTGATAGGCCAGAGCGCCGAAGGGCTCAGGTCGAATCGACACGGACGGCGACATCGTCCACGCCCCGTCCAGCAGCATGCTCGTACTCGTCGGCGGCATTCTTCTAGTAGACGCCGCACATGCCGTCGATCGAGACGTCCTCGATCAACGTCTCAACTGAGATCTCGTCTACATCATTGGCAGGAGCAGCTGAATCCATGTGAATCCTCATCTCTGGTCACGCGAGGCGTGGACGCGAACGACTGTTAGGGACGCGAACGACTGTTAGGACAGTAATGGCACTCGGCGCCAAAATGCAAGCAAACGGGTGAAACGACCCGAGCCCGGCTGCTAGGTTCGCGCGACATGACACGAAAGCATGCCGCCCTCGGTGGGCGGCCGCCCGCGACGAGCCACGCCGAGATCGAGGCCGCCGCCTTTGCCCTCTTCGCGCAGAGGGGCTTCGACGCCACGACGATGGAGGACATCGCCCATGCCGTCGGAGTGGGCCGGCGGACGCTCTTCCGCTACTTCCCATCCAAGAACGACATTCCCTGGGGCCAGTTCGACGACAGCCTTGAGCACCTGCGCAACGTCCTCAACCAGAAGCCGGCGGAGCTGACGCTCTTCGATGGAATCCAACGGGGGATTATCGAGTTCAACCGCCTTGACCCGTCCGCCATCCCCCAGCACCGAGCCCGAATGACGCTGATCCTGCGCACGCCGGCACTTCAAGCGCATTCTGCGCTCAAGTACGCACAGTGGCGGGCGGTCATCGCCGACTTCGCGGCGGAGAGACTGAGTGTCCCTTCCGGGAGCCTAGTGCCCACCACCATCGGCCGGGCCTCGCTGGCGCTCGCCATCTCCGCCTACGAGATGTGGCTCGACGACGACAGCCTGGCGCTCGAGGTGCTCCTAGTCCAGGGCGGGCAGGCTTTGCGAACCTTCACTGGAGAGCGGCCGTGAACGTGCCGATGGTGGGGTCACCCCCGTCCCACCGCAACCTTCCCGCAGGAGGACGGATCCGTCTCGACCCGCGGGTCCGGCTATGGGCGGGTGGCCAGGTCCTCATTGGGGGATCCCCTTGGCGGGTCAGCCGACTCGCGCCCGTCGCGCGGGACTTCGTGCGGCAGCTGGTCCGCGACGGCCCGGCGGGCACTCGCCTGTCGAGCGCTCCCGATCGAGCAGTGGCGAGGGTCCTCATCGACCGAGGGTTCGCGATCCTGACCACCGAGCCCCACCATCTGCCATCCGAGTGCCCTGTCGTCGTCCCCGCGATGGATCGTCCGGCGAGCCTCGATCGCTGCCTGGCCTCACTGGCCCGCGAGTCAGTCCACGTCGTCGACGACGCTTCGACGGACAGCGAAGCGATCGCCGCCGTCACCGCGGCGCACGGAGCCCACCTGCATCGACACACTTTCAACCAGGGACCCGCAGCCGCGCGGAACACCGGCCTGAATGGGACCACGGGGGAGTTCGTGGCCTTCCTTGACTCCGATTGCGTTGCCCCGCCAGGTTGGGCAGGGCGCATGCTGCACCACTTCGATGATCCAGCCGTGGCAGCCGTCGCCCCCCGTGTGGTTCCCTCTCCACCCGTGTCGAGCGTGCTGGAACGCTACGAGGCGTCTCGCTCATCGCTCGACATGGGTCGTCACCCCGAATTGGTTCGACCGCGCTCCCGGCTCGGCTTCGTCCCATCAGCGGCACTGATCGTCCGGCGGGAGGCGTTAGGTGCCTCCGGATTCGACCAGGACCTGCGGCTCGGCGAGGACGTTGATCTCGTGTGGCGCCTGGCCGAAGCCGGCTGGCACGTGCGATACGACCCCACCGTGACGGTCAGCCACGAGACCCGTGCCCGTCCCTCGCAATGGCTCAGGCGGAGGTACGACTACGGCACATCGGCAGCTGCCCTTGAGCGCCGACACCCCGGGAACCTCGCCCCCGCGCGCGTTTCCGCCTGGAATCTCGCGACCCTTGGCCTGGTGGCAGCACGTCGGCCGCTCGCCGCTGCATCCGTATCGGTCGCGGCCGTCGTTGCACTCACGCTGAGAATTCGATCGCTGCCTCGGGGGCCGCAGTTGGCTGGCCGTGTTGTCCTTCAAGGATTCGTGGCAGACGGCGCCTCGATCGGGCATCTCCTACGCAGGGAATGGTGGCCAGTGGGCTGCGCAGCGCTGCTGCTCAGTCCCCGGTCACGCACGGCCCGCACGCTTGTCGCATGCATGCTCGGTCCGATCGCGTGGGAGTGGCTGACCACGGACACCCGCCTGGACCCAGTGCGCTACACCGCCCTGCGACTACTGGACGATGCGGCGTACGGCACGGGAGTCATCGCAAGCAGCGTCACCTCTCGCGTCGCCGCCCCCTTGGTCCCGCGGGTACGCCTCCCGGAAATCGGGAACGCACGTGTGCGACTGCCCGGTGTCGCGCGGCGGCCCGAGGCCCGTCCCTAGGACTGCCATATCATCGTGAGGTGATCCCCTCCCTCCGCGTCCGCGGCCGTGACATCGTCGTTGATTCCACCCTCGTGATGGGCGTGGTGAATGCAAGCCCTGAGTCCTTCTCGGACCGCGGACGCTTCACGTCGATCGAATCACAACGCGAACTGGCCGCCTCCCTCGTGGAGAGCGGGGCTGACATCATCGATATTGGCGGGCAATCCGCGGTCACCAACCAGGCGGAGATCAGTGCGTCGCTTGAGGCAGACCGCGTGTTGGCACTCGTCGAGTGGGTACGGCGGACATACCCCGACGTTCTCGTCAGCGTTGATACGTATAGGCCTTCGGTGGCGGCCTCGGTCCTGGAAGCAGGGGCTCACATCATCAATGACGTGAGCGGCCTGCTCTACCCGGAGCTGGCCTCGTGCTGCGCCCAGCACCAGGCGGCCCTCGTCATCATGCACACAGCGGCACGTCCCAAGACCCGGCTGCAGGATCGGGCGCTGTACGCCGATATCAGCACCGAGGTGTCGGCCTTTCTCAAGGAACGTTGTGACGTGGCAGTGGCGGCGGGGCTGCCCTGGGACTCGATCATCGTCGACCCGGGGCCGGACTTCACCAAGACACCGCACCAGACCGTTGAACTGCTCCGACAAGTCGATCAACTCCGTGCCCTGGGGCGACCCGTTCTCCTGGCGCTGTCCCGGAAGGACTTCCTAGGAGCCATCACGGGTCGGACTCCTCGGGGACGTGCGGCCGCGACAGCGGCAGCAATTGCCTACTTCGCCACGTCACCCGGAAGCATCGTGCGAGTTCACGATGTGGCTGCCGCTGTTGACGTGATCGCGACCATCGAGACCTTGACGGGAATGCGGGAGATCTCCCCCGACTACGTGCTGCCTGACGAGCTGCGCTATGAGTCTCCTCTTGGCTGACTGGGACTCGCAGAACACCTCGGACGCCACCGATTGGCCCTTGGCGCGGCTGAGTGACCTCAAGGCCGATGCGCGGATCGCAGTCGTGATCCCCGCGCGAAACGAGGACGGCACGGTAGGAGGGATTGTCGGGCGCATCACAGCCGAACTCGCCGGCTTTGTCGACGAGCTCATCGTCATGGACTCCCTCTCATCTGACGCCACCGTCTCTGAGGCAGCCAACGCAGGGGCACGGGTTCACTCCGTTGCAAGTGTCAGACCCGACCTCGGGGTGCGAGCTGGGAAGGGCGAGGCCCTGTGGAAGTCACTGTTCGTGACCACGTCCGACCTGCTGGTATTCATCGACGCCGACCTCACCGAATGGGGCCCGCACTTCGTTACGGGGCTGCTGGGCCCGTTGCTCACCGAGCCGTCAATCAAGCTGGTTCGCGGCTTCTACGACCGGGTGCTGGATGTCGGGGACGAACCATCCCTCCAGGGCGGGCGCGTCACCGAGCTCGTGGCCCGACCCTGGCTCGCACTCCATCGACCCCAACTCGGGGGGGTCGTGCAGCCCCTCGCGGGCGAATGGGCGATCCGCCGTTCGGTATTCGAGAGACTCACGGTGCCCACTGGTTATGGCGTTGAGCTGTCCACCCTGCTCGACGTGCACTCGGCGTACGGCCTGGACGCCATCGCCCAAGTCGACCTGGGGCGCCGAGCCCATCGACACCAGAGCCTGCACGACCTCGCAGCCATGGCGACCGAGCTCATGGCCGTCGCCGAGCGTCGACGCCTCGGGATGCCACCGGACTCCTCAGACCTCCCCGGCGTAAACGAGTCCGCAGGGACCGTTGCGTTGCGGCTTCCGACCCCCGAGAGAGCCTGGACCGAGCGTGCGATACCGATCGACGAGCGACCAAGGGCCGTCGACATGGGCGGCTACCCCGTCTAGTGGAGCGGGTCTCGGGTCGACTAGAGCGCTCGTCCCAGACTGTGAGCGTCGGATGCCTCGGCCGACGTAACTGACTCGATCGAGACGGGTATTCCCGAGTAAAGGGGCATGCCACAGATCTCGTCAACGTAGATCTCGTCGCTCGTCAGTAGGTTCACATTGGGATAGCGGTACCCATGCGACATGGCCGCGGTGCCCTGGCGAAGCGTCCCATCACGACTGATCTGCGCGGTGACGGCACCCGCCTCTGACCGAACCCGAACCAGCACTCCATCCGTCAATCGCAGTCGGTCTGCGTCAACCTCATTGAGGAAGACCATGGGGAACTGAACTCCGGCCGGTGGATCGAGATCTCGAAGGATTGAGTTGAGCCGATGGCGTTGGCGGCGTGACAGCAGAAGGAGTCCCTCTGGCGGTCGATGGTCAAGACGCCCAAGTTGAGCGACAACCGGCTGCGGGGCCAACTGCCAACGTCCATCTGCGAGAACACGTTCCGTGACCCACGGCACACGCTCGACGTCTACAGCCATGCCGCTCGGGTGAGACTCGAGTTCATCGAGCGGAACACGGACGTTCGGATAGAGAGCCTGCATGACATCGTGGTCTGAGGCATCGGATCCCAGGCCATCAGGGAGGACCTGGACCCCCAGAAGCCGTGCGAGCTCGGCGACGAACCACCATTGCGGCCTTCGGTCGGCCGTGCTGGGCACCACAGGGGGTGACATGTGCCCCAACACCATCGGCTGAAATGACGCTGTCATGTTCCCGTTGGTGCGTTCCAGCGTGCCTGCTGCTGGCATGACGTGCGTCGCGAGGGAAGTCATGTCGCCGTCGATGACATCGCATACCGCCAGTACTTCCACATCGCCAAGCGCTGCCATCACCTTCTCGTGATGTGGAAAGGCCACGACGGGATTGCCCCCGAACACAACCAGCGCTCGGACGTTCTTGGTCAGCATCTCGTCCAACAGGGCCGCCGTGGGCAGCTGGCCTTCGCACCAGCTCCGCAGTTCCGGTCGCGATGCAGGTCCTGGTCCGGGCTCGGCTAGGGGCGCATAGGCCTGCTCCTCGAGCTTGGACCAGAACCCCGGGTTGAACCACAGCCCGCCGGGTCGCTCCATTGACCCGGTCACGATGTTCAACGCCAAGAGCAGCCATGAAGTGACCACCGGAGCGGTCGAGAAGGTCACCCCAGTGCCTTCGACGCCCGCCATGCGTCCGTGCACGCGAATCGCGGCGACGAAGTCGAGAAGGTCCTGCGCTGCGACGCCCGCACGCGTCGCCGCCAGCTCGAGCGTGAACGGCTCGACCGCCTCGCGCAGGCCTTCAACGCCCAACGCATGATCTGCGAGGAACTGCTCGTCAGCGCCGTCCCTCAGTAGTTCACGAATCGCGTAGGCGATAACGGCATGGTC
>CAIVQM010000473.1 GCA_903908025.1 uncultured bacterium | reverse complement strand
CGTGAAGTTCGCGGCGAGGACCGGGATGGTCAGGCGCCAGTTGGCCCAGGCGGTGACCCCCGGCCCCGAGCCGTGCAGCAGCAGGACGGGATCACCGCTGCCGCTCACGTGCACATTCGTGGCGATGCCACCGGCATCGATGGTCCGGCCGATCTCGGGCGATGTCATGGCGTCATTCTCGCCGGTAGGGTCGGGGGATGCGCGCAGTGCTGACTCGACCGACGATGGCCATCGTTGCTCTCGCCCTCGTAGCGGCTGGAGCACTGTCCGCCTGCTCGACGAGCACTCCGGAGGTGCCGATGGGATTGCCCGCCGACGCGGTCGTGACCTATGCGTTCTTCGACTCATCGGTGCCCCCGCAGTACCACCGCAGCATCACCCTGACGGTCACGCGTGACGACGCTCACATCGTGGTCGACAGCTATGGCGATGTGCTCGCGGACAAGCACGTGCCAACGCCGGCCGGCGTGTGGGCGACCCTCGGCGAGACCCTGCCGACGGTCCAGGACCTGACCGTGACCGACCCTGGGCAGGGCTGCACCGGCGGCACGGGCATCGACCTCACTGTCGTCGCGGGCGCGGAGACCCTGGTCGCCCTGAGCCCGCAGTTCTGCGCCGGGTCGAACGATGCGCTCGAGGCCCCGATCCGGGCGTGGATCGCACCAGCACGCGATCTGTTCCCGGCCACGGACGTGCTGGCCCCGGAGGGGGAGTGACCAAGCCGGGCTTCTCGTTCGACGTCCAGCAGCGGCTCGAAACGGGCCTCGGGCGGGCTGGCGTCATCCACACTCCCCACGGGGACATCCAGACACCGGCGTTCACCCCGGTCGGCACCAAGGCCACGGTCAAGGCCGTCCTGCCGGAGACGATGCGCGAGCTGGGTGCTCAGGTCATCCTCGCGAACGCGTACCACCTCTACCTCCAGCCAGGTGCCGACATCGTCGACGAGGCAGGCGGGCTCGCCGCCTTCATGGGCTGGCATGGGCCGACGATCACTGACAGTGGTGGCTTCCAGGTGCTCTCACTCGGCGTCGGCTTCAAGAAGATCCTCGCGATGGATGCGAAGTCGGTGCGTTCGGACGATGTCATCGCCGCCGGCAAGGACCGCCTCGCGCATGTCGACGACGACGGCGTCACGTTCAAGTCGCACCTCGACGGGAGCATGCACCGCTTCACCCCCGAGGTGTCGATGCAGGTGCAGCACCAGATCGGCGCCGACATCATGTTCGCGTTCGACGAGTGCACGACGCTGCTCAACACCCGCGAGTACCAGGAGCGCTCGGTTGCGCGCACGCAGGCGTGGGCGGAGCGCTGCGTGGCGGAGCACGAGCGGCAGACCGCCGCGCGGAGCCATCGCCCGTACCAGGCGCTGTTCGCCGTGGTGCAGGGCGCGCAGTACGAGGATCTGCGCCGGCAGTCGGCTCGCGATCTGGCCGCGCTGGATGTCGACGGCTTCGGCATCGGGGGAGCGCTGGAGAAGGACCGGCTCGGCACCATCGTGCGCTGGGTGTGCGAAGAACTCCCCGAAGACCGGCCCCGCCACCTGCTGGGCATCGGCGAGGTCAGCGACATCTTCACCGCCGTCGAGAACGGGGCCGACACCTTCGACTGCGTGGCACCGTCGCGTAATGCCCGAAATGGGACCGTCTACCACCCGGTCAAGGGCTTCCACCTCACGAATGGCGGCTATCGCCGCGATTTCAACCCCATTGACGACACCTGCGATTGCTACACCTGCACCCACTACACCCGGGCCTACGTGCACCACCTGCTCAAGGCCAAGGAGATGCTCGCCTCCACGCTGGCGACCATCCACAACGAGCGGTATATCGTGCGTTTATTGGACCGTATTCGGGCCAGCATCGTTGAAGGCCACTTCACTGACCTTCGCAATGAGGTGCTGAACAGCGATCGCTGAGTTGGGGGACTCGCCGGATCAAGGATGAAGGGGGATCAGGTGAGTGCACACCGCGTGCTCGTCGTCGAGAAGCGCGACCACGTGGCCGGCAACTGCTTCGACTACGTCGAAGAGAACGGGCTGCGCGTCTCGCGCTACGGGCCGCACTTCTTCCACACGCGCTCGGAGCGCGTCTGGGACTACGTGCAGCGCTTCGCGGAGTGGCAGCCTTGGGAGCACCGCGTCTGCGCCTACGTCAAGGAGGCGGCGCGCTACGTGCCGGTGCCCGTGAACATCTCGACCGTCAACGAGCTCTTCGGCGAGAGCATTGCGGACGAGGCCGGCATGGACGCCTGGCTCGCCAAGGAGCAGGTGCCGTGCGCCGCGCCGCAGAACTCGCGCGACGTTGGCATGGCG
>CAIVQM010000472.1 GCA_903908025.1 uncultured bacterium | reverse complement strand
TTGGCCGCATCAGCCAGGGAGACGCGCAGCCACACCACTCGGGATCCCATCAGGCGCGCGCGGGTCTCCTCACGCATGACGGCTCCCCCGCCGAGCGAGATAACGCCGGACTGCTGTTCCAGCGCCGCCGAGACTGCCTCCGCCTCGCGGCGACGGAAGTCGTCCTCCCCGTACGTGATGAAGATGTCGGAGACGCTCATCCCGCTGGCCGCCTCAACCAACGAGTCGGTATCGGTGAAGGACACCCCGAGTGCCTCGGCCACGCGCCGACCCACGCTGGACTTCCCGGCCCCGGGCGACCCGATGAGAACCACCACCGGTCCATCGCCCTGGTCAGCAGCTGACTCGTCGGGAGCCATCAGCGGACGGAGAGATTGTCGAGGTAGCCCCGCAGGTTCCGTGACACCTCGGGCACGCTGTCGCCACCGAACTTCTCGAGTACCGCGTCGGTCAGCACCAGAAGCACCATGGCCTCAGCCACCACACCGGCTGCCGGCACGGCGCAGACGTCCGAACGCTGGTTGATCGCCGGGGCCGCCTCCCCCGTCGCTACATCGACCGTGCGCAGGGCCTTGGGAATGGTCGAGATGGGCTTCATCGCCGCGCGGACCCGCAGGACCTCCCCGGTCGACATGCCGCCCTCGGTGCCGCCGGACTTGCCTGATGTGCGCTCGAGCCCGGACTCCCCGACGACGATCTCGTCCTGGGCCAGCGAACCGCGGACCCCCGCGAGCGCGAAGCCGTCGCCGATCTCGACGCCCTTGATCGCCTGGATTCCCATCAGCGCGCCCGCCAGTCGCGAGTCCAGCCTGCGGTCCCAGTGAACATGCGAGCCCAGCCCCGGCGGCAGGCCGTAGACCACGACCTCGACGATGCCGCCCAGGGTGTCGCCGTCGCGATGCGCAGCAGCGATCTCTGCCTCCATCGCCTCCGCAGCAGCACTGTCGAGGCACCGGACGGGACTGTCGTCGATCGCAGCCAGATCCCCGGGAAGCGGGATCGCGGCACCTGTCGGCACCTCAGCGGCACCGATGCGCACGACGTGGCTGAGGACCTCGATGCCCGCCAACTGCCTCAGGAAGGCACGGGCAACAGCGGCGAGGGCGACGCGCGCCGCCGTCTCGCGGGCACTGGCGCGCTCGAGGATCGGCCGGGCATCGCTGAATCCGTACTTCTGCATGCCGACGAGGTCGGCGTGCCCGGGCCGCGGACGTGTCAGCGGGGCATTGCGCGCAAGGGCGGCGATGACCTCGGCGTCGACGGGATCCGGAGACATGACCTCGTCCCACTTGGCCCACTCGGAGTTGCCCACCTCGATCGCCACGGGTCCACCCAGGGTCTGCCCATGCCGCACGCCGCCGATGATCCGCACCTCGTCGCGTTCGAACTTCATCCGAGCACCGCGACCAGCGCCGAGGCGCCGCCGGGCGAGGTCGTCGCCGATGTCCGCCGTGGTCACCTCGATGCCCGCGGGCAGCCCTTCAGCGATCGCCACAAGGGCAGGACCGTGCGACTCCCCAGCCGTCAACCAGCGCACCATGGACCGAATCCTTCCAGAGACCCCGATGAGCCGCGTGAGCCGGTCACGCGGGCAGCGCGTCGGACATCCGCTGCACCGACGGCTCGAGGCCCGTCATGAGCCGCACCTGCTCGACCGCCTGCCACAGGAGCAGGTCGCGGCCGCTGGCCACGACTGGTGATCTCCACGCACGCGCCAGCGGGGTGGGCCAAGGGTGGTACGAGGCATCAAGGAGCGCACCCGGCGCGTCAGAAGCCAGGTCCGCCCACGGGGCCCCGGCATCACCCGGCAGGGTGCTGACGACGATGTCGGCTGCCAGCAACCCCGCCGCCGGCTCGAGATCGCGGATCGTCGCGCCCAGTCCGAATCCCGCAGCGAGGTCCGCGATGTCCCGTGCTGCAGACTCACGGCGCGCACAGACGGTGAGCTCGCTGATGCCGAGTCGAGCCAGGGCCGCGACGGCGCTGCGAGCAGTCGCGCCCGCACCCAGGATCGTGGCCACGCGCGGCTCTGCTGACCGGCTCGACAGACCGGCGACGAGCAGAGCCTGGACGATCCCGGACACGTCGGTGTTGGTGCCCCGCCATCCGCCGACCCCAGGCAGCACGGTGTTGACCGAGCGCACGGCGAGCGCCTCGTCATCCACGTCGCTGAGCAGCGGAATCACCGCCTGCTTCAAGGGCATCGTCAGCGACAGACCTGCCCACGTGCTGTCGAGCCCACCCAAAAAGCCGGCGAGGCTCGCTTCGTCGACCTCGATTGCCTCGTACGTCCACGTCAGTCCCAGATCGACATAGGCGGCCCGGTGCAGGGCGGGCGAGAGCGAGTGCTCGATCGGTGAGCCGAGGACCGCCGCCTGTCGGACCGTCGTCGCGGGCTCACCCATTGGCGGCCTTCTGCTGCTCCTTCTCATACGCCGCCAGGTTCGCTTGGAACTCGGCCTTCAGCCGAAGGAAGTCGTCATACGTCTTGGCGAACTTCGTCTCGTTGGTCCGCGGGTCGATCGACACGAAGTACAGCCACTTGCCCTTTGCCGGTGACAGCGCTGCCT
>CAIVQM010000471.1 GCA_903908025.1 uncultured bacterium | reverse complement strand
TCCTGGCGATCCCGTACCGGCGCGGGGGTCGATTTGACGTCACCATGAGCATCTCGCCGATGATCGGCACCGTCGACTGCCGCCGGGTCTCGTGCGCCATCGTCACCCGGGCTGATCACACCCGGCCGGGGGAGCGTCGCTTCGACGTCGTCGTCCCCGTCACCTTCGTCCCGTAGTCCCCAACCCCTCAAGGAGAACCGCATGACACCCGTCCGCATCGTGATCGCCGGCGCCGGCATCGCACTCATCGCCGGCTTCGGCGCGGTACCGGCCATGGCGGCCGATGGCTTCAACGCGACGATCGCTGGGCAGCGCAGCTTCACGCCGCTCGTCAACCTGCCGCAGTCATCGACCCTGACGGTTGACGTTGTCAACCTCCCCGCGGGCGTGGGGCTGTACGCCCTCAACTGCAAGGTGCCGAGTGACCCGCGCTCAGCCCCGGCCCTGTGCGACCTCTCGACGGACGCCGCCTCCTACCTCCCCGCAACGGATGTGGCGCGGGCGACGGTGGGCATGCCGATCAAGGTGAACGCCGAGTTCTACGGCCAGAACCCCAATCCGACGTCGGGTCCGACCGCGGCGGAGAGCGTCGACTGCCGCGCCGACACCGGTAACCCGCGCGCAACCACCTGCGCGGTCTACGTGCTCGGTGCCGGCAAGGAGAGCGTCAACCCGACGTACCTGCGGGTCTTCCCGACGGCCTTCCTGCCTGTCAATGCCAAGCGGATGAACGATGCGGCGATGATCGCCTTCGGTGACACGACGGTGGTGCGCGGTTCGAAGCCCAAGCTGACTGCCAGCTCGCCGGTCCCGTTCACGGTGACGCTGAAGTCCGGATTGACACCCAGTGTGTCCGCGGACAACTGCTCAATCGCGGGCGGCAAGATCACGGCACTCAAGAGCCAGGGCACCTGCATTGTGCGAATCACATCGACGGGCGGGAAGAACTACAAGCCGCTCGTCACGACTCAGGTACTGCGGCTGATCAAGTAGCGCCGGCAGGCCCTCAGCGGCCGAGGACGAGGCCCGCGAGCCCGCCCTGGATGAAGTCCAGGACCATCGCTGTCTCGTCCTCGGCCGCTGTGCTGCCGGCCTCGATCCGAGTGATCGCCGCATTCACGGCACCCCAGATGAAGGCCGAGACGGCGGTGGGGTCGGCGCAGCCGAGGTCGACGAGGGCGACATGGAGTTCGCGGACGAGATCGCGGTGGCGGCCCTGCACCTCCGCGCGGCGCGTTGCCGGCAGGTCGATCGAGCCTGCTGCTCGCACAAGGGCGTGGCGCCCCTCAGCGACGTAGTGGAGGACGGCAGCGACCCACGCGGACACGCGGTCGGCTGGATCGGGAATGCCGGCCGTGGCACGTTCCAGTGCGTCGGCCCAGTCAGCGAGTTCGTCGACGAGGACATCGGCGATCAGGTCGGCGGCACTGCTGTAGTACTCGTAGACGGCCGATCGGGACAGGCCCACCTCGGTGGCCACTTCTGCGACCGTGAAGGACCCGCTCCGCAGCATCAGCGATGCCGCCGCATCGAGGAGGTCGGCTCGACGCTGCTCGCGGTGCTCGGCGACGGTGGGTGCAGTGATCTTCGGCATGATCAGGGATTCTCCCCCCGGAACAGCGATAGCGCCCCCCGGTGGGGAGCGCTATCGACAGATGAGCGGGAAATCAGGAGGCCGTGACCTTCTTGGAGATCGACGACTTGCGGTTGGCCGCCTGATTGGTGTGGATGACGCCCTTGCTGGCGGCCTTGTCGAGGGCGCGAGTGGCTTCGCGCGCGAGCGCGGTTGCCTGCTCGGTGTCGCCCGCGTCGACGGCCGCGTGGAACTTGCGGACCGCAGTCTTCAGCGAGGACTTGACCGCCTTGTTGCGCTGACGGGCCTTCTCGTTGGTGCGGTTGCGCTTGATCTGCGACTTGATGTTCGCCACGGGGACAACTTCCTTGACTGAGGTGAGTGAGCGTGCAGGAACGTCTGGGTGAATCAGCGCCCAAGATTACCCGTAGGCTGGCCTCCAGCCCAAATCGGCCCCCTGAAGACCATTCGTGAGGAACTCGGTGCCCGTCCCCCCGCCCGTCCCGCAGCCCGGCAGCACCGACCCCTCGGTGGTCCGCAATTTCTGCATCATCGCCCATATCGACCACGGAAAATCGACCCTGGCCGACCGGATGCTCCAGCAGACCGGGGTCGTCGACGGGCGTTCGATGAGGGCGCAGTACCTCGACCGGATGGATATCGAGCGTGAGCGGGGCATCACCATCAAGTCCCAGGCCGTCCGGCTGCCCTTCGCCTCCGACGACGGCACGGCCTATGTCCTGAACATGATCGACACCCCCGGGCACGTCGACTTCACCTACGAGGTCTCCCGCTCGCTGGCCGCCTGCGAGGGGGCCGTCCTCCTGGTCGACGCCGCTCAGGGCATCGAGGCGCAGACCCTCGCGAACCTCTACCTCGCACTCGAGAACGACCTGACGGTCATCCCGGTGCTGAACAAGATCGACCTGCCGGCTGCGCAGCCGGAGAAGTACGCGGCCGAGCTCGCCCGCATCATCGGCTGCTCGCCCGACGACGTCCTGCTCGTCTCGGCGAAGACGGGCGTGGGAGTGCACGAGCTCCTCGAGAAGATCGTTCGCGAGATCCCGGCGCCCGTCGGCGACGCCGACAAGCCCGCGCGGGCGATGATCTTCGACTCGGTCTACGACACGTATCGCGGAGTCATCACCTACATCCGGGTCATCGACGGCCACATCTCCACGCGCGAGCGCATCCAGATGATGTCGACCGGCGCGATCCACGAACTGCTCGAGGTCGGCGTGATCTCACCGGAGGCGGTGCCCGCGAAGGGCCTAGGCGTCGGTGAGGTCGGCTACCTGATCACCGGCGTCAAGGATGTGCGTCAGTCCCGCGTCGGCGACACGATCACGTCCGAGCGCAAGGGCGCCACGGAGGCACTCGGTGGCTACCGCGATCCCAAGCCCATGGTGTTCTCGGGGCTGTACCCGATCGACGGGTCCGACTACCCCGAGCTGCGCGATGCCCTCGACAAGCTGAAGCTGAACGACGCGGCCCTGGGCTACGAGCCG
>CAIVQM010000470.1 GCA_903908025.1 uncultured bacterium | reverse complement strand
GTCGAGGTTCCTGCCGACACGGTGGTAGCGATCGACATGGCGCCGATCCTTGACGAGCGACCCGCAACCCTCGAGCTGACATCCGATGTGCCGATCGTCGCGGGCATGCGCCAGTTCTTCGGCGGCAACCGCGTGCAGGACGAGACCGCATTCTCGGCCGGTGCCCAGCCGTTCACCGGTCCCGCCGCTGTCAGCGGCCTGCCGGTTCGTGCCGCCACCGACGTCCGCGTGTCGATCACGGCACCCGACACCGATGCAGAGGTCGAGATCGTGCTGCTGCCGTTCCGCGGGGGCAAGGAGGCGGCTCAGCCGGCCGATGTCCGTCGGATCAAGATCGGTGCCGGCAAGATCCGGTACATCCGGCTCAACCCGCCCGCCGGCATCGACTGGTACACCGCCGTCGTCACGCCCGTCGAGGGTTCAGGCCCCGTCCTGGTCGCGCATCGCGTGCGCGAGAAGTCGCGTTACGGCGATCTCGTCACCGGCTACCCGTGGAATCCGCTCCGCGTACAGGTCACCGTCCCCACAGCCGTGCAGGATCCCGCCGTCGCGATCCGCTGACCCCGTTCGTTGAGTGCGCACACGTCGCCCCCAGACCGCCGTCGCAAGGGCGACGTATGCGCACTCAACGAACGGGGGACCGGCGCGCCGCCGCACGCTCGCACCGACACACCACTAGCGTGCAAGCGTGAGTCGTCGACGCTGCTCGAAGCCGTCCTGCAACGGTGCCGCCGTGTCCACGTTGACCTATGTCTACGCCGACTCCACCGCGGTCCTCGGTCCGCTCGCGACCTACGCCGAGCCGCACTGCTACGACCTCTGCAACATGCACAGCGAGCGTATGACGGCCCCCCGCGGTTGGGAGATCGTGCGCATCACGCCCGACCCCGATGCACTGAAGCCCACGAGCGACGATCTTGAGGCGCTCGCCAACGCCGTCCGCGAGGCCGCGCGGCCCCGTTACGAGCCGGGCGGACCGCTGCCGACCGAGGTGCCGATGGGTTCCGTGGAGGTCGCCCGCAAGGGGCACCTGCGGATGCTCACCACGGTGGCCGACCCGGTGGTCGAGGTTTTCGAGCCCGATCTGTTCGACGGCTTCGACGACTGACGACGCCTGACCCTCGTCCGTCACGGAGGGCGCGGCCCTGACGATAGCCTTGGCCGGTGCGAAACCTCGATGCGATCATCAAGGCCTACGACGTCCGTGGGACCTACCCCGACCAGCTCGACGAAGACCTCGCCCATGAGGTCGGAGCGGCATTCGTCCGCGTCGTCGGGGCAGCGGTCCGCGACGGTGGTCCAGGAGCGGTCGTCATCGCCCATGACATGCGTCCGTCCGGGCCGGCCCTCGTCGCGTCGTTCGCCGAGGGTGTTCGCGAGCAGGGCTGCGATGTCATCCTGATCGGCCTCGCCAGCACCGACGGCCTCTACTTCGCCTCCGGCCGGCTCGGCCTGCCGGGAGCGATGTTCACCGCGAGTCACAACCCCGCGCAGTACAACGGCATCAAGCTCTGCCGCCCGGGCGCGGCCCCGGTGGGCCAGGACTCGGGTCTGCGGGAGATCCGGCGGATGATCGATGAGGGCATCCCGTCATTCGACGGACCGCTGGGTGGGGTGCGCGAGCAGGACATGCTTGTCGAGTACGCGGCCTTCCTGCGCGAGCTCGTCGACGTTTCGGCCGTGCGGCACCTGAGCGTCACCGTCGACGCGGGCAACGGCATGGGTGGCTTCACCGTGCCCGCCGTTCTCGGCGAGGACGCCGGCCTGCCGGTGTTGCCGCTCACTATCGACCCGATGTACTTCGAGCTCGACGGCACCTTCCCGAACCACGAGGCCAACCCGATCGACGACGAGAACATGCGCGATCTGCAGGCCCGCGTCCGCGCGACCGGATCCGATCTCGGGCTCGCCTTCGACGGCGATGCCGATCGGTGCTTCGTGGTCGATGAGCGCGGTGAGATCGTCAATCCGTCGACCCTCACGGCGCTCATCGCATCGCGCGAGCTCGGCAAGCACCCGGGCAGCATCATCATCCACAACCTCATCACGTCGCGAGCTGTCCCCGAGGTCATCAGCGAGTTCGGCGGCACGGCCGTTCGCACTCGCGTGGGTCACTCGTTCATCAAGGCGACCATGGCCGAGACCGGCGCCGTGTTCGGTGGCGAGCATTCGGGCCACTTCTACTTCCGCGACTTCTGGCGTGCCGACTCGGGCATGCTCGCGGCGCTGCATGTCATCGCTGCCCTCGGCGAGACACCAGAGGGCACGACGTTGTCGAGTCTGCTGGCGCCGTTCGACCGCTACGTGTCAAGCGGCGAGATCAACACCGAGGTTGCCGATCAGGCTGCCGTTACGCAGGGGATCCGCGCCGCGTTCGTCGCCCGCGGCATCACCGACATCGATGACCTCGACGGAATGACAGTCTCCGGTGACACCTGGTGGTTCAACGTGCGCCCGAGCAACACCGAGCCGCTCCTGCGGCTCAATGTCGAGGCGGGCGATCAGGCGCAGATGGCAGCGATCCGCGACGAGGTCCTCGCCATGATGCGCACGGAGACTCCGGCATGACCGAGACTTCCGGCCGTCCGGCACCGCTGGGCATCAGCGCCGACCTGTGGGACCTGCTGGCCTGCCCCTGCCCTGAGCACGCACCCGTTGTGGCCGACGAAGCCGCGCAACGCGTCGTCTGCACGCGCTGCCGCACGTCGTTCGAGGTGCGCGACGGCATCCCGGTCATGCTGCTCGACGAGGCCGTCCCCGGCCCCAACGGCGTCGGCACGCCGGCAGAGGCCTGAGTTCCGTGCTCATCGTCCGGGGGGCCATCAAGGACTACGACTGGGGTGTCGTCGACGGCCTGCAGCCGTGGAGCGGGCAGACGACAGGGGCACCGCAGGCAGAACTGTGGTTCGGCGTTCACCCCGGCGGACCATCGCCGCTCGTCGACACAGCGGGCGAGCCGACGGGCGAGCACCTCGCTGATCACTTCGACATCGCGGCCATCCCGCTGCTCGTGAAGCTGCTGGCGGCTGCGCGGCCGCTGTCGGTGCAGGTGCATCCTGCGCGGGAGCTGGCTGCTGCTGGTTGGCTGGCGCAGCAGCAGCCGGGCGAGCCGCTTGTCTACAGCGACCCGTTCGAGAAGACGGAGATGCTGGTCGCGCTTGAGGATTTCGAGGCGTTCGCCGGCTGGCGCCCCGCCGACGAGGCGGCCGCGGTTCTCGCGGGGCTGACGGGCACTGAGGACGCCGTAGCGGCACTGCGCCGAGGCGACAGGTCCGATGCCATCCGGGCACTCCTCGCGGTGGCGACGCTCGCCTCCGTGCAGGTGCTGGGTGCGGCCGCTCGCAGCGCGGGACTCACGGACGACGAGGTCGCCGCATACGAGACCGTCGCCGTCATGTACCCCGACGACCGCGGCGCACTGCTCACTCCGCTCCTCGCCTACGTTCGGCTGGCGGCGGGGGAGGCGGTCTACGTCCCCGCCGGTGTGCCGCACAGCTACATCCGCGGGACCGGCCTGGAGGTGATGACGTCATCCGACAACGTCATCCGGCTGGGGCTGACCGGCAAGCCGGTCTTCGTCGAGCATGCGCTCACGGCGCTTTCGTCCGAACTCGAGCCGCAGCTCATGCGGGTCAGTCACGGTGACCTGATCTGGCCGGTCAATGCGCCGTTCGTCGTGCGCATGATCACGTCGGGTCAGGAACGGATCCCGCACGGCGCCTACCGGATTCTGCTGCTCATCAGCGGCTCGGCGCGCGTTGTCTCGGAGTTCGGCGAGGTGACACTGCGGCCGGGCACGGCTGCCGTCATCTCCGCCGAGGATCCCGACAGCTACGTCGAGGCCGACGGCCTCATTGCCATTGTCCAGTCAACCGAACGGTAGGGGCAGCTTTGAGTACCGAAGGTGGAATGAAGGCGGTCGTTGCAGCGCTGCTGGCCAACGTCGGCATTGCGATCAGCAAGTTTGTTGCGTTCTTCTTCACCGGTTCGTCGTCCATGCTGTCGGAGGCGATCCACTCGCTGGCTGACTCCGGCAATCAGGTTCTCCTCCTTGTCGGTAACAAGCGGTCGAAGAAGGTGGCCGACGAGCAGCACAACTTCGGCTATGGCCGCCGCCGTTTCGTCTACGGGTTCGTCGTCGCCATCGTGCTGTTCCTCGTCGGCGGTCTGTTCTCTCTCTACGAGGGTCTGCACAAGTGGCAGCATCCCGAGCCGCTCGAAGACTGGTGGATCGCCGTCGTCGTCCTGCTCGTCGCCATCGTGCTGGAGTCCTTCTCGTTCCGTACGGCGATCCGTGAGGCGAACCGCTCGCGCGGGAAGCGGTCGATGCTGCAGTTCGTCCGTGATGCGCGGCAGCCGGAGCTTCCCGTCATCCTGCTCGAGGACGCGGGCGCGCTCGTCGGTCTGGTCTTCGCACTCACGGGCGTGGGGCTGGCCGTCATCACCGGCGACGGGCGGTTCGACGCCATGGGTGCCATGGCTGTCGGCACGCTGTTGGTCGTCATTGCGATCTTCCTCGCGATGGAGATGACGACGATGCTGGTGGGCGAGAGTGCCCTCCCGGAGGAGGTCGCCGCGATTCGTGCGGCCCTCGAGTCGGCGGTCGGTGTGCGGCGAGTGATCCACCTGCGCACCCTCCACATTGGTCCCGACGAACTCCTGGTGGCGGCGAAGATCGCCATCGCGCACAACGACACCGGCGCCCAGATCGCACGAGATATCGATGCGGCCGAGGCTGCCCTGCGGGCGGCCGTCCCGACGGCGGTCTACGTGTTCCTCGAGCCCGACCTCGATCGCAGCACGGCCCCCTGACCGATGGCCACTTCGCGTCGACCGCTCGTCGACAAGTTCGACACCACGTGGCTGGGTGATCCTGAAGGACCCGACTTCAGCATCGAGATCGGTGACGACGCCATCGTGATTTCGACGCCGAGCGAGGAGCACCACGTCGCCTGGTCCGACATCCGTGAACTCGACGTCGATATCCCCACGGCGAACTGGCGAGCGGCCGTGGCTTCGCAGTGGTTCCTGTCGACGATGGACATGCTGGAGTCGGTCTCGACGAACGGTGTGATGAACACCTCGATGCGGGGTGGCCACAAGGACATCGAGCTCCGGATCACCCGTCAGGACGGCACTGAGGTGCGTGGGTGGGCCCGCAAGCACCAGGCCCTCGGCTACCCCCGGCCAGAGGCCGCGGCGGCCAGGGCCGTGCTGCAGGGTCGCGTGAGGAGCTCAGGCGGCTAGTCCGGAGCGCCACGGCTGGCGCATGTCCGTGCTTCTGGCAGAATGGGCTCGCTGGCGATGGTCCGGAGCCCTGGTTCCCGTCCCGGCGCTCGCCTAGGCGAGCCCATCAGCCCTGCGAACCAACGAAGCCTCGTGCCGTTCGCGCCACACGCACCCGAGGAGCACTTCGCATGTCCGTAACCAAGTCTGACGGCACCCCCGACTACAAGGTGGCCGACCTCTCGCTGGCCGACTTCGGCCGCGACGAGATCCGCCTCGCCGAGCACGAGATGCCCGGCCTGATGGCCATGCGCGAGGAGTTCGGCACCACCAAGCCGCTCGCTGGCGCCCGCATCACCGGCTCGCTGCACATGACGATCCAGACCGCGGTCCTCATCGAGACGCTGGTCGACCTCGGCGCGGACGTGCGCTGGGTGTCGTGCAACATCTTCTCCACCCAGGACCACGCGGCTGCGGCCGTCGTCGTCGGCCGCACCGGCACCGTTGACGCGCCTGCAGGCGTTCCGGTCTACGCCTGGAAGGGCGAGACGCTGGAGGAGTACTGGTGGTGCACGGAGCAGGTCCTGATGTGGCCGGACGGCAAGGGCCCCAACATGATCCTCGACGACGGTGGCGACGCCACGATGCTCGTCCACAAGGGCACCGAGTTCGAGGCTGCTGGCCTGGTCCCGACTCCCGATGAGTCCACGAGCGAGGAGTACGCGGTCGTCCTGGAGACGCTGCGTCGCTCGCTCACCGAGGATCCGACGCGTTGGACGACCATCGGCGCGGGGATCATGGGCGTCACCGAGGAGACCACGACCGGTGTGCATCGCCTCTACGAGATGATGCGCGAAGGCTCGCTGATGTTCCCGGCGATCAACGTCAATGACTCCGTCACCAAGAGCAAGTTCGACAACAAGTACGGCTGCCGCCACTCGCTGATCGACGGCATCAACCGTGCGACCGACACCATGATCGGCGGCAAGGTCGCCGTCGTCTGCGGCTTCGGCGATGTCGGCAAGGGCTCGGCTGACTCACTGCGCGGCCAGGGTGCGCGCGTGATCATCACCGAGATCGACCCGATCTGCGCACTGCAGGCAGCCATGGACGGCTACCAGGTTGCGAAGCTCGATGATGTCATCGGCATCGCCGACATCTTCATCACCGCCACCGGCTGCTACGACGTCATCAACGTCGAGCACATGGCCAAGATGAAGCACCAGGCGATCGTGGGCAACATCGGCCACTTCGACAACGAGATCGACATCGCCGGCCTCACCGCCCTGCCCGGCATCGTCCGCAAGACGATCAAGCCGCAGGTCGACGAGTGGACGTTCCCCGACGGTCACTCGATCATCATGCTGTCGGAAGGCCGTCTGCTGAACCTCGGCAACGCGACCGGCCACCCGTCGTTCGTCATGAGCAACTCGTTCACCAACCAGGTGCTCGCGCAGATCGAGCTGTACACCAAGCTCGATACCTACCCGCTGGGCGTGTACGTGCTGCCGAAGGCCCTCGACGAGAAGGTCGCGCGCCTGCACCTCGACGCCCTCGGCGTCCGGCTCACCGAGCTCAGCAAGCAGCAGGCCGAGTACCTCGGCGTCGACGTGGCCGGCCCCTACAAGGCCGACCACTACCGCTACTAGGCAACCCCGCACCAACCCGTTTGTCCCAGAATCCGGGACAACTCGACGATCCCGGGCCGGAAACGGCCCGGGATCGCCTGTTTGTCCCGGTGCGGCGCTGCTAGTCGGTGAGGCCGGCGAAGAGTGCCGTGGAGAGGTAGCGCTCGCCGAAGCTGGGGATGATGACGACGATGAGCTTGCCGGCGTTCTCTGGGCGGGCGGCGACGAGGCTGGCGGCCCACAGGGCGGCGCCGGAGGAGATGCCGACGAGGAGGCCTTCTTCGACG
>CAIVQM010000469.1 GCA_903908025.1 uncultured bacterium | reverse complement strand
TCGACTACGCGACTGCTCATCCCTATGCCTGGCGTCGCAAGCCGGTATCGGTCGCCGAGGCCATGGACGCCGACATGATCAACGATCCGCTCACGCGCTTCATGTTCTGCTCGCCGGATGCCGGAGCGGTGTCGCTCGTCCTCGCGCGTGGGTCGCGCGCCTTCGACCTGTGCGAGACACCGATCCGGCTGGCCGCTGTGGAACTGCGCGGTCGACGCCCCGGCTCCTTCGAGGTGTTCTCGCCGTGGTTGTCCCCGGGTGACCGCACGAGCCCGTCCGTCGACGCTTCGGCCGCCGCCTTCGCGGCCGCGGGCATCGCGCCGGCCGACGTGCAGGTCGCCCAGTTGCAGGACACCGAGAGTGGAGCCGAGATCATCCACCTCGGCGAGACCGGACTCGTGGCACATGGCGAGCAGCAGGCCGGCTACGTCAACGGTGACTTCCGGATCGACGGCCGCATCCCGGTCAACACCGATGGCGGACTGCTCGCGAACGGCGAGCCCGTGGGTGCCTCTGGTCTTCGCCAGGTGCACGAGGTGGTCCGCCAGCTGCAGGGCCGGGCCGATGGCCAGCAGGTGCCGGGCCGTCCACGCATCGGATTCACGCACGTCTACGGAGCCCCGGGCATCAGTGCCTGCACGGTGCTCATGGCAGAAGGAGCCTGACCGTGGCCGTCCACGATCCCGCCCACCTCGAGGCATGGCGTGCCGATGTGCGCCAGTGGCTAGCCAGTGTCTCGTCGCCCAAAGCCGAAGAGGTGTTCGCCTGGGGCGAGGGTGACCCGCGGCTGGCGATCTTCCTGTCGATGTCCCACGACGAGGAAACTGCCTACCTCGACCGGGTGCGCAAGTACCGACGCCAGCGGTTCGACGCGGGCTACGGCGCTATCGCGCTGCCGGCGGAGTTCGGTGGCGCTGGCCTGCCCAGCGAATACGCGGTGGCCTTCGCCGACGAGGAGCGCGAGTTCGCGGTGCCGCCGTCATCGGAGATCATCTCCGTGACGACCGGCCTGGTCGGTGCCGCCGTCAGCGTCTTCGGCACCCCGGAGCAGCGCGAGCAGTTCGCTACGGCCTTCCTGCGCACGGATCTGCTCTGCTGCCAGCTCTTCAGCGAGCCCGGGGCGGGCTCCGACCTGGCCGGACTCTCGACGAAGGCGGTCCGCGACGGCGATGACTGGCTCATCACGGGCCAGAAGATCTGGAGCTCGAACGCGCAGTTCTCCCAGTATGGGTTCCTGCTTGCGCGGACGAATACGGACGTCGTGAAGCAGGCGGGCATCACCGCTTTCCTCGTCCCGATGGACGCCCCCGGCGTGGAGATCCGCCCGATCCGCCAGATGAGCGGTCCATCGTCATTCAACGAGGTCTTCTTCGACGGCGCGCGCATCCCCGACGCCATGCGGATCGGCGATGTCGACGCGGGGTGGAAGGTTGCTCAGGCCACGCTCGGCTTCGAGCGCAGCTCGTCGGGATCGGGGCACCGCCGCAAGGGCGGGACGTCCGCGGACCTTGTTGCTCTGGCGCAGCACCTCGGTGCCAGCAAGGACCCTGTCGTGCGTCAGCAACTGGCAGACGTCTACGTGCGTACGCGTCTGCATGCGGCAATGGTTGCTCGCGTCGCACGGGCCACCGCATCAGGCGACAAGCCGGGCCCTGCTGGCTCGCTGGGCAAGCTGCTCGCGTCGGACAACATGGTGCGGATCGGCAATGCTGCGGCAGGGATGCTCGGGTCCGCGATGGTCGCGGACACCGGCGAGTGGGGACAGTTCGCGTGGGCCGAACACGTTCTCGGTGCGCCGGGCTATCGGCTCGCTGGCGGGACCGACGTGGTCCAGCGCAACATCATCGCCGAGCGCGTGCTCGGTCTGCCCGCCGAGCATCGCGCCGACAAGGGCCCGTTCTCGGAGCTCAGCCGCAGCTAGCCGAATACCACCGCCGACCTTGAGGTTGGCGGCGTTCCGCCGGCCTGAAAGCGCCACCAACCTCAAGACGGACGGGGTGGGTAGGGCCGAAGCCGACTACCAGTCGAGCAGGGTGGCGATGCGCTCGCGGTGGAAAGCCGCATCGCCGAGGAACGCCGCATCGAAGCGCGCGCGCCGGAAGTACAGGTGGGCGTCGTGCTCCCAGGTGAAGCCCACCCCGCCGTGCAACTGGATTGCCTCAGCGGTCATCGCCACGTAGGAGTCCGAGCCCCAGGCCTTGATGACGGATGCGTCGACGCGAAGGTCGTACGACTCGCCCTCGGTGACGCGATCGAGGCCGGATCGAGCCATCTCGACGAGCATGAGTGCGTCGGCCATCCGGTGCTTGATGGCCTGAAAGCCGCCGATCTCGCGGTTGAACTGCCGGCGCAGCTTGATGTACTCGAGGGTCATGTCGAAGCAGTACTGGGATCCGCCGAGCTGCTCGGCACCGACCGCGATCAGCGCAATGTCGACGCCCGCGTCGATCGCCGCTGTTCCGGTCCCACCGGATGTGAGTGCCACAGCCGGTGCCGCCGCGAACGAGACGGATGCGGACGGCCGAGAGAAGTCGAGCGAACCGAGTGCCGTCACCTGGGCATCGGCGGCCTCGACGGCGAAGAGGTCCAGCCCGTCGGACGTGCGGGCTGCGACGACGAAGAAGGCTGCTGAGGCGCCATGGGCGACGAAGCGGACCGACCCGGTGATGGTGCCGCCGTCCGACGTGCAGGAGACCGATTCCGCGACCCACGCCCCCTTCGCATCGGTGATGGCGGCCGCCGCGATCTCCCCGGCCGCGATGCGCTCGAGATAGGGCGCGGCTGAATCTCCGACGCTGGCGAGGATCTGCCCGCAGAGGACGGTGCTGGTCACGAACGG
>CAIVQM010000468.1 GCA_903908025.1 uncultured bacterium | reverse complement strand
CCACCCTCACCGAGGCAGGCTACGTCGGCGAGGACGTCGAGAACATCATCGTCAACCTCCTGCAGGCCGCCGACCACGACATCGAGCGGGCCCAGAAGGGCATCGTCTACATCGACGAGATCGACAAGGTCGCCCGCAAGAGCGAGAACCCGTCGATCACGCGCGATGTGTCCGGCGAGGGCGTGCAGCAGGCGCTGCTGAAGATCCTCGAGGGCACCACCGCGTCAGTGCCGCCGCAGGGCGGACGCAAGCACCCGCATCAGGAGTTCATCCAGATCGACACCACCAACGTGCTGTTCATCGTCGGCGGCGCCTTCTCCGGCCTCGACACGATCGTCGAGCAGCGGCTTGGCCAGAAGCGACTCGGGTTCACGTTCGATCTCGTCGATGGCGAGCGCGTCGATGAGGACCGCGATCCCGACGACATCTTCAGTCACGTCATGCCCGAGGACCTGCTGAAGTTCGGCATGATCCCGGAGTTCATCGGCCGGCTGCCCGTCTTCACGTCCGTGAGCAAGCTCGATCGCGCAGCGCTCGTTGCCGTTCTCACCGAGCCGAAGAACGCGCTCGTCCGCCAGTACCAGCGGTTGTTCGAGCTCGACGGTGTCGAGCTCGAGTTCGACGAGCAGGCGCTCAGCGAGGTTGCCGAGCAGGCGCTCAAGCGCGGCACGGGTGCCCGCGGTCTGCGCGCGATCCTCGAGGAGGTGCTGCTCAACGTGATGTACGACGTGCCGAGCCGCACCGACATCGCGAAGGTGATCATCAGCGGCGAGGTAGTGCGCGACAGCGTCAACCCGACCCTGGTGCCGCGCGAGGCGCCGCGTCGCGAGCGTCGCGAGAAGTCCGCCTAGTCCGTTCCCCGCACGACCCCGGAGTTCTCGCATGCCGTGGCCGGGAGAAATCGGCGAAGACTGCCCAGTTCACTGGCCGGATCGCCGATTTGTCCCGGATACCGGGAGAAACGGAAGGGGGCTGGGTGTGGTGAAGGGGCGAGTTACTCGCCGCGGCGACGCTCGGGCAGCAGGCCTATCTCGCGGGCCCGGCCGGCGGTCGACCGGCGGTCGTGCGTGGCGAGCAGCTTCATCAGGTGCTGCAGGTCCTTCTAGATCGTCGGTACGGAGTAGCCCAGGCTCTTGGCGATCTCGCCGTTGGTGCGGTCGAGGCCGACGAGCTCCAGGATCTCGCGCTGCCGCTCGCTGATCCGTACATCGCGCTGCGGCGCGGGGGCCGAGCGACGCCAGCGGTCGACGAGGATCTCCCGCTGGTTGTTCATCCACATCGACAGCCCGGCCGTGATCCCGTCCAGGTACTGCCAGTCCGCCGGCTGCCACTCGTGCAGCTCAGCCTGCACGATGATTGCGGCACCGATGGCCACGCCGGAGTTCAGGATGGGAACGAAGACGAGCGTTCCTTTGCCACCGTTGAGGGCGCTGCCGTCGACCAGCGATGTCTCCGCGCTGAGAATGGGGTAGCGCGTGGTGAGGTCGCTCTCGGGCACGACGACGGCATTGAGCGTGACGAAGGACTCGGCGAGCGGCATCGGCATGGTGAGCGGCACGAGTCGGTATCCGCTGACGAGCTCCTCATCGATGCCGTAGTTGCCCGCGAGTTCGAGAGTCTCGTCACCATCATGGGCATAGACACACGCCGCTATCGCACCCATGGGCGCCAGGGCGCCGAGGACCAGGGCCCGTGTCGCGGCGTCGCCGTCGGGATTGCCCGCGAGGAAGCGCAGGAAGTAGCTGAGTGCCGTGGTGCGGTCCAGCTCCATTGCGACGATGCTCCTCTCCGCCAGCTTCGAATGGATTCCGTGCTTCTTTGTCCGGTCGGGAGCCTAGAGCACGGCAGATCCCGATGGGGCAAGAAGGTATAGCCGTCTATATCCCTTATTCAGGCTACGGCAGGATCATCAGCCGACCTAACCTGAGGGTGCTGGGACTGCTTGATGAGAAATCATCGGTGGACTGCTGAGGGGCGAGTCCACCCAGGCCGGCGGAATCATCCGCAAGGATTGGATTCCAAGGGTGAAGAGCCCGCGGGACCGCTTCCCTGAGCAGTCCCGCGGGCTCTTCTCCATTGGCCAGCTAGTGGCTCGACATGGCTACTCTCGCTTCGCCACCCGCTAACGGGCTACTTGTGACGCCCGACCCGGGCGCCGACCGATTCACGCACCGAGACGTGCGGGTGCTGTGCGTCGATCGTCAGCCGGATGTTGTGCAAGGCCAGCTCGCGAGTGTCGATCCACTCGTCGCCCAGGGCGATCAGCCGGGTGTCGTGGGTGGCCACGGCGCTGGCAGTCTGCTGGATCGTCAGGCCGTCGATGCCGTTCGGTCCCTGCACCACATGCTGAGGGAAGATGACGGCCCAACGCTGCCAGCCGAGCAGGTCGGCGGGGTCGGCCGCTGCTGCGGCACCAGAGGTCATCGCGATGCTGAGTCCGCGATCGGACAGCAGTCGAAGAGCCTGACCCCCACCGATGGGGACAGCATCGACGAGGATCACCGTGCGTGCGCACTCGCGGCGGTCGAGGAACGGGCTGACGAGGTTGGGCAGGGCAAGTGCGCCAGCATCGGGGCTCAGCAGGATGGACGGCAGCGCGACCACGACCGGCAGGTCCGCGTGGCCAAGCGCATCGGCCTCGGCGAACACCGACTTCAGCCGCTCGAGCACGATGTGAGCTGCGGCGGCCGCCAGCTCGGCCTGACGGTTGACGAGGATGCGGAAGTTGTCGGGCTCCGAGAGGTTGAGCGTGCCGAAGCTGCGCTGCCAACCGACGGAGGCAATCAAGGCCTGGACGTGCGCCGTGTCGATGTTGCAGATCGGGACGAACGTTGTCGAAAACGCGCCGCCGCCAGCTGTAGCGGAATCTGCCCGCATCAGATTGAGCACGTCTACCGCAGTAACCGGGACCTCAGGCTCGCCGATGATGTCCTCGGGACGGATGTCGTACGCGAGCAGGTTGTCGACGGAGAAGGGGTCACGCGAGCCCTGGTCGACGGCAAGTCGGTTGCGTGCGGTGGCCATCAGACCGTCGTACGCGAAGTCGTCGACCTGGTGCGCGGCATACCCGAAGGAGACACTGACGTGCACGTCGACGTCGAGGCGGGCGCTAGGCACGGCACCGTGATCATTGATGTGCTGCTGCAGTCCGCGCAGCAGGGCGATTCCATTCCGGATGATCGGCCCGCCGCCGAGTGCCACCCAGAGGAGTCCGGGCTCCTCGTAGGCGACGAACAGATCGTGGCCGGCGAAGTCCTGATGGCCCAGAGCCAATCGCATCACCTGGGCGACAGCCGCCTGCTCGAAGCGCCCACCGGCTAGCGCGCCGAACTCGTCGATGGCGTAGACGCCGACCAGCATCGAATCTGTCTGCGGGCTCGCGTCGGCTCGCAGCCGCATGCGCGCAACGGCTTCCTCGAAGGCTGTGAGTGTCGGCCAGCGGTTGACCTGGTTGAACATCGTGTCGAATGCGGTCGCGATGCGGTCATCGTCGGACGCGACGACCGGTGTCAACAGGGAAGCCGTCGCGAGTTCAGTGAACTGGTGCACGATGCTTGAGGAGCGGACCATGAAGGAGCCAGTCCACATCCAGCCGGCGATCGTCACGCTGCTCGTGTTGGGGTGTCCCGGCACTGAGTAGAGCGGAAGCCGAAGGTGAGGAAGGGACATCAAAGACTTCGGATCGGGCGCGGGTGCGTTTTCGTAGAGGTCGACTGCCACAAGGTTGCTCGTGCTCCGGCCACGGCCGTCATCGACGATGGCCATGGCTCTCGTCGCACCGAAGATGGAGACCGCCATGCGAGTCGTCGTGGGCAGTGCAGCGCGCGCAGCAAGGTCGGGACTCAAGGACCCGTCGTTCAGCCGGGCAACAATCTCGGCTT
>CAIVQM010000467.1 GCA_903908025.1 uncultured bacterium | reverse complement strand
GGTTCACGTCTCGGCGACGAGGCCCCGACAATCACCCCCACCGATCTTGCGACAGCCCTGCGCTCGGGCCTCGATGCGCTCCAGGCACGTGGTGGGGCTGAACTCGGCGACAAGACGATGATCGACTCCTACGTGCCCTTCCTGGACACCTTGGACACGCGCCTCGACGAGGGAGCCGACCTGGCAGTTGCGTGGTCCGACGCGGCTGGCGCGGCGACAGCGGCCGCGCAGGAGACGGCAGCGCTACGGCCCCGGATCGGGCGCGCCCGACCTCTCGCAGAACGCAGCCTAGGGACACCAGATGCGGGGGCCGTCTCCCTCGCCCTGTGCGTGACGGCGATCGCGCCGACCCTGCGTGGGCAAGACGATGGCTCAGGAGTCTGAGAAGTCCACGTCTGCGGTAGCCACCACATTGCCGGTGCGACCAGGTGCGGCTGCCCAGGTCCAGTACATGTTCGTGTACGCGATGGACTCCGCCGGGCCAACCGGGAATCCCCACTCGCGCATGTCCTCGGTGGTGTGCGCATCGGACACCAGGGTCGTGTCGTAGCCGCGGACCAGTGCGCCGTGCAGCGTCGATCGGATGCACGCCTCCGTCTGGGCACCGGTGACCACGACGTGCCCGACCTCAAGCTGGGCCAGGATCTCGCCGAGGTTTGTCTCCTCGAAGGAGTCTCCGTACGTCTTGTGGATCAAGGGCTCGGTTTCGAGACGCGGTAGCTCGGGGATGTACTGCCAGCCCTCCGAGCCGATCGGCATGTTCTCGTCGGAGTGCTGAACCCACAGCACCGGAGCATTCGCCTTGCGTGCTCGATCGACGAGGCTCTGGGTATTCGCGACTACCTGGGCACGTTCGAACGCCTCGCCCACCACTGCAACCTGCATATCGATGACGAGCAGGGCTGTGCGCGGCCTGTCCTTCAGCGTCGTCATGGGCGCATATTGCGCCGACTAGCACGTAAACCAGCCATAGCCAGTCCCTTCAGGATTGCCGCCTGCTACCGCTTCCAGGTCAGCGTCTGACAGGGTGCCGTTCGGTGCTGCGTCAGCGAACTCGCTGGCGGTGACGTCGAATCCGTGCTCGGCAGCGATCTCCTGAGCCTCCTCTACCGACTTGGCAGCGGCCAGCGAGGCAGCGAAGGTGGGGTCGCTGGCGATTCGGGCGATGAGTGCGTCGAGCTGGTCCTTGGGCATCCTGCCTCCGGTCTCGTAAAGGTAGGGCGAATATCGCGCAACGCTTGGGTGGGCTTGTTGAAGCCGGCTTTCCGTGCTCCATCAGGGTGCGCCCACGGTCATCGACGCGGCTCGTGATGACGCCGACTAGCAGAGACGGACATTCGCACTAAAACCGCCCGCTACCGCTTCCAGGTCATCGTCAGACAGGGTGCCGATCGATGCTGCGGCAGCGAACTCGCTGGCGGTGACGTCGAATCCCTGCTCGGCAGCGATCCCCTGTGCCTCCTCCGCCGTCGCAGCGGCGGACAGCGCAGCAGCGAAGGTGGGGTCGCTGGCGATTCGGGCGATGAGTGCGTCGAGCTGGTCCTGGGACATGCTGCCTCCGGTGGCTTCGGTGCTCGATCAGGACGTCATCTTGGCAGGCGCTCGACGCCAGCGGAAGACCGACCTTCCTGCCCGCACCAGCAGGACGGCAACGATTACGGCACCGACCAACAGGACGAGTGCGATTGCTGCCGCGACCCACGGATTGACCACCGCAATCACGATGACGCCCGCTACCGCGATGTCCTCCACGACCGACACGACCACGTTGCTTGCCGGCTCCGGAGAGGTGTTCACGGCGAGCCGGGTCGTGGCCTTGGCCAGATGGGTGACCAGGGCCACGGCGCCGCCGGCGGCGGCAATGGCGACCGTGGGGATATCTACGAACGGGGCGGCAATGAGCGCGGCCACCACGGCACCGGCGATCGGGCGGATCACCGTGTTGATGGCATCCCAGGCCGAGTCGATCAGCATGATCTTGTCCGCGATGGTGTCCACGACAGCAAGCACGGCGAAGATCACCAGTACATCGACCCGTTCAAGGCCAGGAGGCACGTCCCAACCGGCGAAGCGGCCAAGGAGCCCCATCATCAGAACGAGCAGATAGGGGTTGATGCCCGCGGCCCAGGAAGCCGTGAAGGCCAGGGGGATCGCGGACTCCATGGGGACATTGTGCGGGCTGGGGACCGGATTCGACATGATGACGCCATGGCTTCTGATGATGGGTACGCCGCCGCCCTCGAGCGGGGCCATGAACTGTTCCCTGGGGTCCGGATCGGGCGACCCGGCAGGGCACGCACCTACTGGCTGACCATCGCCGCCATGCGGCTGCTTCGTCTGCGCTGGGCCGTCAGCGTCACCGGCTCGGAGCACGTTGGCTCCGGGCCGGCGATCCTCGTCGGCAACCACGTGTCGGCGATGGACCCGGTTGCTGCGGTGGTGACCCACTGGTGGCGGGTGACGGCATTCACGAAGTCGGAGGTGTTCACCAAGCGAGGGGCGATCTTCTTCCGACTGATGGGCCAGATTCCCCTGCGCCGTGGCGATGAGGAGGCCACCCACTGGGCGATGGGCATGGCCGCGCTGTCACTGGCGCACGGCGGCAAGCTCGGCCTATACCCCGAGGGGACCCGCTCCCCCGACAAGCGTTCCCTGCACCGACTGCACAAGCGCATCCTCATTTCGATCCTCGAGGCGAATCCCGATGTCCCCGTCCATGCGATTGTGACGACATACCCGGGTCGACGGCACGGCCGCATTCGCATCGACGTCCGGCTGTCTCCCTGTCTGGACATCGACCCTCGGACGATGACCGCCGATGAGCTCACGGAGGCAGTCCGCACGGCGCTCGTGACTCTTGGCCAACTCGAATACGTCGACGAGTACGCCCGCGACGTGAAGGCCAGACGAGCGGCGGGCCCGGGCGCGTGATCACGCGGTTCGCCCCGACGCCCAGCGGCTACCTGCACGTTGGCAACGCGGCCAATGCGCTGCTGGTCGTGTGGCTGGCCGCTCAGGCCGACGGCGTCATCGCGCTGCGAATCGATGATGTGGATGCAACGCGTGCACGACCCGAGTACGTCGAGGACATCTTCGACCTCATGGCTTGGTTGAGCATTCCCTGGGCGATCGGTCCACGCGACTCCGCGGATTTCACTTCACACCACTCCATGACTCGGTCAACCGAGCGATACCGCAGCGAGGTGACGGCTGCACGTGCCCGTGGACTCGATGCGTACGCATGCGCCTGCTCGCGTACCCAGGTCACCGCCATCCCCACGGGTGGCTGCCCCGGCGGCTGCCGCGGACTCAGCCTGCCGCTCGTACCGGGGAAGACGGCCCTGCGCATCCATGTGCCGATCGGCACAGACGTCATCTTCGGCAGCCGGGTGGTACATCTCGACAAGGTGATGGGCGACTTCGTCATCTGGCGGCGTGACGACCTGCCGGCCTACCACCTGGTCTCGGTGATCGAGGACCGAGACCTCGGCACCACGCACATCGTGCGAGGGGAGGACCTCGTCGAGTCGACGGCTGCGCAGCTCCTCCTCGCACCACACCTGGCAGCGAACAGCGTCGCGGAAGCCACCTACCTCTTCCACGGCCTGCTAGTCGATGCGGACGGCACCAAGCTCTCCAAGTCGGTCGGCTCAGCCGGCCCGCTGACTCGGAACGACGCCATGCTCGAGACCGTCATCGCAGCAGCCAGCCAGCTCGGTGGCCCGCTGGGAATCCAACCGCCTACATAAGACGGATGTCGTTGCCGTGACTGCCTCCGGTGGCGAGGAGGCGTGGCTGCCCGTCGGAATCCGAGCCGTCCCACCGAGTCACGACCAGCCCGAACGGCACGGGCCCCGGAAGGTCGGTGTCCCACTCCCAGGCAACGTGCACGAAGGGCGCTGTCGCTGTTGCCGTCGAGCCGATCCGTTTGACTTCCCGCCGGATCCCCGCGCGCGTCGACTCGGGGAGGTACGCCCACATCGCGCTGTGCCACAGCACCTTCACTACACCCTCCTCCGAGGCGATCCGCGAGCAGAAATCGACGGCATCCATTTCGACCACAGGAGCCGGGATGCGCTCGGCCACGCGTAGGGCCTCACCCAGTCGCCGGAAGCGCTCGACGTCATCGACCCAGACGTAGGAGGAGAGCAGCGTGCGGCCCTCGCTAGTGGCCGGGTCCACCGGGGACAGATCGCAACCGAGGCGATCGACGATCATGGGTAGTGGACCCGCTTCGAGATCTGTTCGTCCGGGCAGCGCATCAGCACGAAGGTTGAGTCCGGCGGAAGCCCCGATCTCCCGCAGCCGAACGGGCATCGCGGGGTCCAGACGGGACAGTGCACACCGCAGCAGCGCGGCACGTCCAGGGTCGTTGGTCTGCGGTGTGTGCGCCAGGCTGGCTCGCAGGACCTGAAGGTCGGCCGACAGGGCGGAGACGACGTCGCTGCGGAACTGCGCCCGGTCGCGCGGGGTTACGGGTGCCGTGCCACCCAGCGTCGGCAGGCACATGGCGACGCGCGCGGCCTGCCGTTCCAGCGCGAGTCGGTGCACGGCCGCCATGACGCGCAACCCAGGAAACGACCCGAACCGAACAGTCATCGTCAGGTCGCCTGCCAGTCCCCCACCCTGGGCCGCATCATCGAGCACGGCCTGCAGGATCTGGGCCGCCACGGGGCTTCCGGCAGCAAGAACGACATCACGCTGCCACGCCAATGCCTCAGGCATCGGGACCCACGCGTCATCGTCTGGTCGGGTGTCGACGTTGGGCATGTCGCCACGATAGGCGGGCCGGTGTCCTAGCGTTCGCACATGACCTCCACTCCTCACGCCGCCAGCCCGATCGACGTCCTTGCGGATCACCTGCTGGCCCTCACCCTTGCGGCGGAGCCACTCGACGCGACGCTGATGGGTTTCCGGCAGCACGACAGTGACCTTGCCGACCTGTCCCTCGAGGCCGAAGCCGCGCGCGCGGCCGCCAGAGCAGCCCTTCGCATTGAGGTGCTCGCCGTCGATCCGGTCGGACTGTCCGAGCAGGACGCGATCACCCGGGCGGTGCTGCTCGCGAGCCTGGCCTACAGCGACGATGCGATGACCGCCGACGCACTCGCGTACACGGTGGCTGCGTTCCCGGTGAGCCCATCGTCCATCCTGCTCGCCTACCTGCGCATGGTGGTCGCGACGGACGCTCAGCAGGCCGACGAGTACATCGCGCGGCTGTCACAGGTGCCCCGCTATCTCGCGCAGGCGCAGGAGCGCCTTCAGCACGGACGGACGCAGGGCCTGACCCCCGTTGCACATCTGGTGGAGATGGCCATCGACCTG
>CAIVQM010000466.1 GCA_903908025.1 uncultured bacterium | reverse complement strand
ATCGTCTTCGACGCGGGCCTTGATCCCTCGAACGAGGCCCTCCGCGAAGCCGCCGACGATGCCCTTGCTCGGCTGCGCTCGGCGATGGGCATCTGACCCCTGCGCACGGGAGGCGGCTGCGTCCGGCGGTCGGCTGACTTGCTATCCTCCTCAGGCTGGTCTTCTCGGAGACCGAGGTAGTCCCCCATAGCTCAATTGGCAGAGCATTCGACTGTTAATCGAAGGGTTTCTGGTTCGAGTCCAGATGGGGGAGCAACCGTTTCAACTCCTGTGGTTCGGGTCTTGGTGTTGATGGATGGCGCAAGGCGGGTAGGCAGGTCCTTTCTGGGACTGCCCCCGGTCTTGCGCCTTCTCCATGTCCAGGTGCTGCGGCTGCGCCCTGGCGACACAACGCGACCAGGCGATCCGGCCTACTTGCACAATCCGGGTACCTCAGGCACAATGAATAGTAATAGAAAGGCTATTCAATGAGCGAGGTCGCCCCCCTGCACGAGCGAATCCAGGCAGTGCGCAGCCGGCTGAGGATCTCCCAGGCGGACGCAGGCCAGGCTCTGGGGATGTCACAGCCCACCTACTCGCGGGTCGAAGACGGCAGCCGGCCACTCAAGGGCAGCGAACTCGTGAGACTGGCCGATGCCTTTGGCGTCAGAGTCGCCGCCATCACAGGCATTGCCGATGTGAGCGACCGGGCCCGCTATGCGGCGCGCACCGATGGCTCGCAAGCCGGCATGGTGAAGATGCGCGATCATCTCTACGCCTATCTTGAGCTGGACACTTACCTCACCGAGCAGGGGTTCACGGCGAGTTGAGCAACGAATCGACTGCACGAGCGAGGGCCGAGGCGTTCCGCGACGCCCATGAACTCGGGACCTCGCCCATTGGCGATGTCTTCGAGTTGGTCTACCGCTCAACCGGCATCGATGTGTCCGTCATCGACGCGTCAACTGCCGAGCACGGCCTGACGATGAAGGATCCCCGCAGTGATCGAATCTGCATCGCGGTGGCAAGAACAGAGAACCCCATGCGGCAGCGGTCGTCTGTGGTTCACGAGCTAGGGCATGTACTTGCCGGTGACCTGGATAGCGACGACAGCCTGTCGCCCGGCTCACGGAACAACGCCGAGATTCAGGCCGACACATTTGCACGACACCTTCTGCTGCCGATCGCCGCCCTCGCAGGCAGAACCGTCGGCACTCCAACCTACGACGACCCGCTCCTGTCTGAAGTGATTCAGGAGTTCGGAGTCTCGCCCCAGGTAGCCGCCATCCAGATGCGAGAAGCCGGACTCATTGACGCCTCGACCTGTGACGCATGGATGCGACTCTCGACCCGCCACATCGCCGCCATCAACGGCTGGTTGGACCGATATGACCAACTGGCAGAGGACTCCAACAGAGCACGGGCTCCACAGGGCCTCCTGTCGCGCGCCGTTCGCGCCTACCGCCACGGCCAGCTCGGTCTAGCCGAGCTCGCCGCATGGTACGGACGCCCCGAGGCGGAGCTCGAAGCTGAACTCGGACCCCCGATTGAGCAGACCGAACCTGAAGACCCGTGGGACGCCACTGCCTCTATCTTCGACCCGCCGTCACCAGCGTGAGCATCCTTCTAGACGCCGGGCCATCGCTGAACTTCCTGGCAGCCAGCCAGCAAGACCTGCTTATCAAGATCGCTGCACGACTCCAGTGCACGCTCAACACCCCCGAAGCTGTCGACACCGAGATCCGCAACAAGGCCACTCGCGACCAGCGGTTTCAGCGCACGCCAGCCCTATCAACCTGGAAGAAGCTCGTGGCCGCCGGCCGGGTCCAGGTGCTCGACGACACCGTCACTGGCAGCCCTGCCTTTGAGGCTGCTATCGGGCGCATCAGCGGCACCCCCGCCAAGATCCGCGTCCGCCAGTCCAAGGACCTGGGCGAACTCATGGTGATCGCGCACGCCTCCGTGCTCGTCCAAGCCGGAATGCATGTGCGCATCCTGATGGACGAGAGCAACGGAAGGCACAAAGCCGCTATAGAAGCCCGATGGCTCATAATCAACGGCCATAGCGCGGGCTCACTCACCGTCTGGAGTACACAGCAAGTACTCAAAGGCGCCCAGCAGGCCGGTTTCATCGGCAGCTGGGAAGCGGTCTACGACCAACTCAGCCCATTCGACGACGGCCTACCGTCCCGCTAACTCGAGCGCAACTGAGGTCGGCAGCGGCTCAGGCGGTCGGCCAATCGCGGATATCGACGATGCGGCCAACGCCGGCGTCGCGGGCTGACGCCATTCCGATCACGCTGTCCTCGTAGGCGAGACACCGCAGGGGATCGACCGAAAGGCGCTGCATCGCCAGCAGGTAGAGATCCGGTGCCGGCTTCGACCGCAGGACGTCGTCGGCCGTGACGATGATGTCGAATAGTCCGGTGATGCCCGCCGCGTCGAGGGTCGGAACGACGACATCGCGATACCCGCCCGTCACGACGGCGAGGGGCACGGTGCCGTGATGGTTGCGTGCCACCTGGATGACGTGCTCCAGGGGATCGATCCGGTGCAGGGCATCGAGGTACAGGACCGTCGCCTCGTCGTTGAGTGCATCTGCGTCCTCGGGAGTTGCCTGCGGAATGGCCTGACGGACGAAGGGCAGGAGGGCGACGTTGGCCCAGGCTTCCCACCATTGATCGGTGATGTCGAAGCTGTGCCGGGCGAAGATCTGCTGCCACACCTCGCGATGCACCGGCATCGTGTCGACCAGCGTGCCGTCGCAGTCGAAGAGGATTGCGCGAGTGTCCGGAGTGGGTAGGAAGGCGGCGTCCGACATGATCCCCGGACTCTAGTCGCGGGCCGAAGTGATCCCGTCGTGCGCTGGCCGGGCGACGGTCGGCTCTACGGGTCGGAACTCCAGCAGTGCATCGTCCGACTCCAGGTAGTCGGCAAGCAGGTCCGCCTGCGCCTCGCTGAGCGTCGAGCCATCAGCGAAGTACCAGGTTCCATCTACCTTGCGCATGTCATTCCTCCTCGGTCAGTTCGCGGAGCCAACGCCGACGCGCATCCATCGCGTGGAGCACGACTACTTCGCCATTGTCCTTCAGGATGAATCCGATCTCAAGGAGTCTTCCATCGGGGTCTGCTCCAATTGCCATCAGGAAGTGGCCATCAACCCGTCGGTGGTCGTTGACGAACAGGCTAGGCGGGCCCTCCCCTTCACGAGTCAGGCGTCGCCAGCTTGCGGACCTGCTCGCGCAGCGCATCCTCATCGCCGTCCGCCACCTCAATCGCCAGCACCTTGGTGCGGGCGGTGTGACCACTCACCAGCGAGACGCGGTTCGGGCGTACGCCCAAGGCGCTCGCCACCGCCCGCATGACCGACTCGTTGGCTGCCCCGTCGACCGGCGGGGCATTCACGGCCACAACGAGCTGCGGAGGGTCGTCGCCGTAGGAGCCGCCGACCTTGGTGCGCGAGGCGCCGGGACGGACCCGGATCGTGACGCGCACCTCTGCCATCCGGCGATCCTGCCAGACTCGCGGCACGGGCAGTGTGCATGGCGAGGCGCTGGCCTAGGGCAGTTGCGGGACCAGGTCCGTGCCGAGGGGCGCGCCGATGACAGCGGTCGAGGGCGTTCGGACACTGACGGGGTCTGTGGGAGTCAGCGACTTCGCCATCGTGAGCTCGAAACCCTCGGACGCGTCGCTTAGGTGGAGCGCTTCCGTGTAGCCACCGTCAGCGAACGACACTCGCTCCCGCACGATGACGTCTTCCACGGTCAAGTCGACCGTGCCCGTCGATCCCTCGGTCGTGTAGGTGGCCGCTGCGGGAAGGTCGGTGGTCTGGGTGGGCAGAGGCTCGCGGAGCGATGCCACCTCGTGAGCGGGAATGCGGTGCCAGAGACGGTCGTCACCGCCCTTGCCGAGTCGGGCCCAGCATCGTGCCGGTCCGGTGCACAGAACGGCCATCGTGACTTTCGGGGAGACGAGCTCGACTCGCATCGAGCCGTCGGCGTTGACGGTCCCGGTGACCGTCACGGTCGCCTCTGCCGACTCTCCGTTGCCCACGATTCGCTGGTCGACGGCGAGCGGCATGGACCTCGTGCGCTCCACGAAGGACACCTGCTGCTGGACCAGCCAATTGCGCCACTCATCCGACGTGATGGGCGCAGCAGCGGACCAGGGCGCAGCTGCAACGGCAAGCGCACCGACGCCCAGGACAGAGGCGATCACTTCACGCCAGCTGCGCATCGTCCCTCCGATCGAGCATCCGGTCCATCCGGCGTGATAAACATGCACCACTATTCGAGGAGGTGGCAGTGGAACGTTTGTCACGCCTTGCGACAGTCGTCAC
The DNA here is from genome assembly GCA_903908025.1 of uncultured bacterium. GTDB lineage: Bacteria > Actinomycetota > Actinomycetes > S36-B12 > S36-B12 > UBA10649. The sequence continues at coordinate 2,037 of CAIVQM010000466.1, read as the reverse complement.
TATAGGCATCCTCGTCACGCTCGGGCTCGGTGTCGCGCCGGCCGCCGCCGACACGGTGAATGTCACCCTCACGTCTCGGCCAGCGGCCGCTGGGAGCACCGTCTACCTCACCGCCGTGGTGTCGCCGAGTCCGATCGGTGGTGAGGTGCGCTTCGAATCCGACCAGGGACTGATCGACACCGCGCCCGTGTTCTTCGGCAAGGCGGAGATCTGGTTCGTGCCGAGGGTGAGCGGGACGATCACCGTCACGGCGACCTACACGAGCTTCGGTGGAGGCACGCAGGGCGCGAGTGCTCCTCTGGCGATCACGGTCGGCGGCGGAGCGATCGGATCGGTCACGATTGACATCGCCACGGACACGCTCCTGACTGTCGGCAAGCAGGCCCCCCTAACGGCCACGGTCACGCCTACGACGGGCGACGGGCGGGTCACGTTCAGTGTCGACGGGGTCCGACTGGCGGCCGTCGACGTCACGCGTGGCCAGGCCTCCACCACATGGAAGCCCGCAACCATTGGGCAGCACACCCTGTCGGCCCGCTACAGCGGCACGGCCGTCGACGACGCCGTGGCGAGCCGTGTGGTCGTGGTGATGGCCCAAGGCGGTTCCGGCTCGTCGAAGGCGGACGTGATCGTTGTCGACCCTGCCGGAGAGCTCTCACCCTGGACGCCTAGTGCGTCGGTCACCCTCGCCAACGGGACGAGACGTCAGTTGGTGGCCTCGGCGGCATCCGGTGCGCCTGTCAGCCTTGCCGTCGCGGGGCCGTGCTCGCTCGGGAACAACGTGCTGAGGATCGACGCCGGTACGAACACCTGCACCCTCACAGCCGTATCCCTCGGCGGCAACGGATTCGGGCCGGCAACACAGAACTACGGAATCGTGCTGACTCCCGGGGTCCAGCAGGCTGACCTGCAGGCGCCGCCGTCAGGGATCGTTGCTCGAAGGTCGGCGTTCGTCCTCGGTCCCGTCGGACAGACCACCACCCTCGGCAAGCCGCTTGGGTGGTCGGTGGCAAGGGGCGCGAAGGGTGTGTGCACCATCGTTCGAGCGGGCGGCAAGGTGCGGCTTGAGGTGGGCGCCCGCGTCGGCACGTGTCGGGTACGGGCGCAGGCCGCCGGAGTGCCGGGGCAATGGAATCCCTATACCGAGAAGCGCACATATCGAGCGCGATAGCTCAGCTGGTTAGAGCCCCGGGCTCAAAGTCAGGTCGTCGTTCGTCCGAGTCCGACCCGCCCCACCACGTCAAGCATCAGCCGAACCTCAACGGTCCCACTGCCCGCCGTTAGCACTCGCTCGAGGGGCTGAGGACAGCGCGCCGGCCGTTGGCCTCCACCCGCCCGTCCAGGAAGGAGTCGATCTCCAAGGTATAGCGGGCGATCGATGGGTCATCGGGCTTCATCTGGATGAGCACCGCCTCCGCCTGCCCTCGAACGCCGCCTGTCTCGATGATCGTCCACGTCCCGATCTCTGTCGACGTGGTCGACCCGCTGCCGGAGAAGGAGAGGTTGCTGAGCAGCCCGTATCGATCGTTGGAGCACAGGTGCCAGATCAGTTGGGTGAGGCTGTTGTTCTCGGTGAACGTCCGGTCGACCTGACTCCCCGTCAGCGTTTCCTGGAAGACCCGCTTCAGGGTCGCCTTCTCCGCTGCTGAGAACTCCGTCGATACCGGTGTCTCAGACTGGGGGCTGTCTGGCTGCGTCGAGGAGGATGCGGGGAGCCGGACGAAGACCTTCTTGCCGTTCTTCCGCTTGCAGATCAGACCGTTGGCCGTCACCTTCCCGACCTTCTTGCACTTGGCGCCGGCTGTCGGCGCTGCCGTGGCGGGGCCTGCTGTCACGACGATTCCGCCGCCGAACAGGGCCATCGCTGTGAGGAAGACGATCGCGCTTCGGGTGAGGCTGATCCGTGTCAAGGATTCCGGACAGTCTCTCGATTGATTCCTTCTGGTCATCAGGCCGCGAGTGCGGCGCTGCGGTAGTCGTTGAGGGCTTGCGCGGGGGTGCGGTAGCCGATCGATGAGTGCATGCGCTTTCGGTTGT
>CAIVQM010000465.1 GCA_903908025.1 uncultured bacterium | reverse complement strand
TCCCGGGCAGGCCATGATCCCTGCTCATGCCAGCGCGATAATCGACATCGATGGGGTGACCTGCCGTGTGACGACGAGTTCGGTGGCGCTGGTTGCAGGGCTGCATCCAGCGGCGGGAGGTACGGGTGCGTTCGCCTGCTCAGCAGACATGCTTCTCGAGGGGTTGGTCGCGTGTGCCGGCGTGACGCTGGCAGCTGTCGCATCAGCGATGTCGGTGGTGATCACGGGTGGCCGCATCGTTGCCGACGGGCACTGGGATGCGCGCGGAACGCTGGGCGTCGACCGTGAGGCGCCCGTGGGAATGACGGATATCACCGTGCGCTTCGAACTCGTGACCGATGCCGACGCGGAGACGGTTGCACGGCTCATCGATCTGACCGAGCGCTACTGCGTCATCGCACAGACGTTGGCCGCGCCACCACCGGTCGACTTCTCGCACAGCACCCTGCCGAGCGGCTCTTAGGCGCTGGCGGGCACCAGCCGACGAGGAATGTGGCGCAAAAGGACGACGTGGCGTGACCGTCGTCCGGCTAGCCTCCGGAAGCGACTTCACTGCGGAGCCGCATGGGCGGGAGCGGTCATGGCAGTTCTGCGAACGGGTGCGGTGCGGTTCGGTGCGGTGGCCATGGCGATGGCGCTGGCCGGCTGCTCGGGTGGTGCGGCGGGGAGTGGGGGCGGTAGCGGCGATGCCGGCAGCTCATCGGTCCCCTCGTCGGCCGTCGCTGCGGGGGTCGAGCTGGATCCGCAGATGCAGGAGTTCCTGGCGCTGGACCTCGCCGGTCAGGAGGCGGCGCTGGCGGAGCTGAGTGCGAAGCTCGAGCGCGAGTTGTGGACCGAGACGGGGATGGAGGCCGAGCTGGGTGGCCCGGCCGCGACGGACAAGGCGTACAACGCACTGGCGACGGCGTTCACCGAGCAGGCGCTGCGCTATCGGGGGGACCCGGCTTTCGGCCGGTTCGGCGCGCACGTGGCGGCGGGCAGTGACGACGTGAGTCTGGGCGGCCTCACCTTCGGCGGGTACGTCATCGCCGGGCTGGCGGCCAAGGTGGTCGAATCGTCGAACGAGGTCGCGCCGGGCAAGACCCAGACGAGCACCATCTCGGGGGAGGGGACCTCCGGGGAGATATCGGGGTCCCTGCAGGAGTCCTCATTCGACTCGACCATCGAGAAGACCGTCGACGGGGTGACGGGGAAGCTGCGCACGAAGGTGACGATCGCGCCGTGCCCGGACGCGACGGGGACGTTCACCTCGAAGGTGCTGATCGATGCCTCGTCGACCACGTCGGGGGGCCGTTCGGGGTCGAACATGACCACGGAGGTGGATGTCACGGGGCATGTCGATGACAGCGCGGAGCTCGCCGGCTACGAGTCGGTCACCCGGACGCAGGCGGCGGGCTTCAAGTCGAGCAAGGGAGCGTTCGTGGACGTCACGACCTCGGTGGTGTGGAGTGGCGGCCAGATTGCGGGAGTTGACCAGACCTACAACCGGACGGGCGGCGCAGCCACGGGTGAGATGCTCAAGGCGTGGGGGTTCGCGGGTGTCCTGACGGAGGCCTTGGTCAACCACTACGCCCTGGATGCAGCGGAGAAGGCGTGGAAGTCCGGGCGCTGCGTCGACCTGAAGGCGACCACCACCCCGAGCCAGCGCACAGGGCTGAAGCCCTCGACAGCGGTCTCGATCCTCGCGCAGCCAGTGAGCAAGATCGACGGCAAGCCGGTCGGCGGCACCGTCACCGCGACACTGGCGGGTGAATCGTCCGTCGACCCGGCGGGCTCGCCGGTCCCCGCCGATGCCACGTTCGCCTACGTCGCACCGGGTGAGAAGGACAAGACCGCGTCCGTCAGCCTCGAGTCGCGCTCCAAGCGCGGCATCGGCAAGGTTGATGTGGCCTTCGATACGAAGGCTGTGCAGGGATGGGCCATCGACGAGACCCAGACTCCGTACCGGTTCACAGGAGTCAGCTGCACGAGCGAGAAGGGCCCCTGGGTCATCGACTACGCAATCCAGGGAGTACCGGGCATGGTCGGCGGGGGCGTGATCAAGGTGAACTTCCCGGGAGACCCCGCTGTCGTGACGACGTCTCCGCTCAAGGCCGTGGGCACGGACAAGGGCGAGTTCAAGGCTGCCGGCCTGCCGGGAGGGGTGCGGTTTGCGGGGGCCGCCAAGGCGACTCTCACTCCGTCGGCAGACGCCTTCACGATGGGGATTCGGTCAGGCGGCAGCGCCACCGGCTATGCCAGGTCCAGGAGTCGGACGATGGCGTGGCCCGAGTCGGGGTTCACCCTCAAGGTGCAGCAGGCACCGGCCGGCTCGTGCCCGTCCCCCGGATAGGCGGAGATCTGCCTACGCGGTCGGGCGGCCGAGCGCCCGGTAGATCCAGCCGGCATTGCGCCAGGCCTGCGGATCGAGGGCGTTGCGGGCGTCGATGATGTGCCGGTTGGGTGCGCCCCCGAGGGTCGCCGGATCGAGGTCGCGGTACTCGCGCCACTCGGTGCCGAGCACAACGAGTTCGGCGTCCTTGAGTGCCGTGAGAAGGTCGTCGACGTAGGTCATGTGCGGGTAGACGCGCTCGGCGTTGCGCAGGCCCTTCGGATCATGGACGACGACGTCGGCGCCGGCATTGCTCATCGCGACAGCAACGTCGAGAGAGGGCGAGTCGCGGACATCGTCGCTGTCGGGCTTGAAGGTCGCGCCCAGCACGGTGACACGGCGCTTGAGGAATGAGCCGCCGAGTGCCTCGCGGGCCAGATCGACGGTG
>CAIVQM010000464.1 GCA_903908025.1 uncultured bacterium | reverse complement strand
CGTCGAAGCCGGCAGGTCGGCGAGGTCACCCTGCCCAAAGAGGGCCTTGCCAGCCGCTTCGGCGGCATCTCGCTCCGCCTCCCCATGGACGAGGGCCGTCAGCTCGGTCGCGAGGGCCCGCTGGGCCTCCCGTGCCTGCGGGCGCTCCGCGAGGGCAGCCAACAGCGCGTCGATCTCCTCCTGCGAGCGGAAGCTGAACGTGCGCAGGAACTGGGCCACGTCGCGATCGTCCGCGTTGAGCCAGAACTGGAAGAAGGCATACGGGCTGGTGAGTTCCGGGTCCAGCCACACCGTGCCCGACTCGGTCTTGCCGAACTTCGTGCCGTCCGCCTTCGTCATGAGGGGGGTCGTGAGGGCGTGTGCCGACTGGCCCTCCATGCGGCGGATGAGGTCGACCCCGGCCGTGATGTTGCCCCATTGGTCGGATCCGCCCGTCTGGAGGGTGCAGCCGTAGCGCCGGAACAACTCGACGAAGTCGAAGGACTGCAGCAGCTGGTAGCTGAACTCCGTGTACGAGATGCCGCCTGCTGCGAGCCGTGCGGCAACCGCCTCGCGGTCGAGCATCCGGTTCACGCTGAAGTGCTTGCCGATGTCACGTAGGAACTCCAGCACCGAGATGCCCTCTGTCCAGTCCAGGTTGTTGACCGCGACAGCAGCGTTAGGCCCCTCGAAGTCGTAGAACCGTTCCAGCTGCTCACGAATCCGGACAACCCAGCCCTCAACGACCTCACGCGGGTTGAGCGTGCGCTCCCCCGTCTCCTTCGGGTCGCCGATGAGTCCCGTCGCCCCACCCACGAGGGCCAGTGGGCGGTGCCCGTGCTGCTGGAACCGCCGGACCGTGAGGATCTGGACGAGGTTGCCCAAGTGCAGGCTCGGAGCCGTGGGGTCGAAGCCGCAGTACAGGGTGATCGGCCCGGCATCGGTCGCCGCCCGCAGCGCGTCGAGGTCGGTGCTCTGCGCGATCAGGCCGCGCCAGGTCAGTTCATCGATGATCGTGGACACGGCCCCATCCTTCCGTATGGGACCCCGCCCGTCAGTCGCGGTCGGTCTGCCCGTCGATCAGTTCACGGTAGATGTCGAGGTGCCCGTTGTGCCGGGCCACCTCCTCGATCATGTGGACATATACCCACCGCAACGACGAGCGCGGTGCGCTCGGCCACGGGGCGCGGATCTGGTCGGTGAGTTCGTAGCGAGCCGCCACCTCACGGCTCTCGTCGCACGCTCGCCCGTACGCGGCGATCAGGGAATCCAGACTCTCGTCAGGGCCGAACTCGAACTCCAGATCGGCTTCGGTGTCGCTCCAGGCGAACGGCACATCATCCTGTGCATCGAGATTGCGGCGGAACCACCAGCGCTCGACATCGATGAGGTGCTTGAGCACTCCCGCCGCGCTCGTAGCTGTTGGGCCGAGCCGGCGCGTTGCCTGCTCCCACGTCAGGCCGCTGACCTTGCGCATCACCGTGGCGCGGTTCTGGTCGAGGTGCGCCTCGAGGATGTGCCGCTCACTGCCGGTCTCTTCGTCCATCGCCATGTGCTGACCCTAGGTCAGCGAGCAGCTCGGCGATACGGGCTCACGGAGGGCTCACCGAGAAGGAAGAACCGCCATGGCGTTCCAGCGCCCTGGCCGCCGACACCCGTGCGCGCGGTGACGCCGACGTGCTCGACTTCGACAGGCTCCGCGAGCACGAGTCGCAGCAGTGATCGCGTCCCGAGCAGGTTCAGGCCGTCGCACTCACCCGTCACGCCGAGCGCCGATGTCAGACATGCGGGACCGCGCGCAAGATCGCGGTCGGAGCGCGCCGATACGCGCCGCTCGCGCGCAGCGTCAACGCCCGCAACAACTTCCCCTGCGCGAAGCAGCACGGCGCCGGCCGAACCTGTCGGTCCCGTTACGACGTTCAAACACCAATGCATTCCGTACGTGAAATAGACATACGCACGTCCCGGCGGACCGAACATGGTGGCGTTCCGTGGCGTCTCGCGGCGGAACGCATGCGAGCCGGGATCCTCCCCCACTCCCCCGTAGGCCTCGACCTCGGTGATCCGAACGGTGACGGGGATCCCGCCCACGCGCGAGGTCAGAAGTGACCCGAGCAGGAACGGTGCGATCTCCCGGGCATGCACGGTCAGGTCCGGCCTCGGGCGCATCACCGGACCTCCTTCTTGCCTGACAGTGCCTACCCACGTGAGTATCGTGGCCGCGCTACAACCAGACACCCGGAGGACACATGACCGCGACCATCGATGATGCCACGAATGCCGTCTTGGGCGAGGCCACGGCCAAGCCCGGTGCTACCGCGGGCAGCCCGATGGAGTCCAGCATCACCCTCTTCGAGGACGACACAACCGAGGCCGGCGTGTGGGAATGCACCCCGGGCTCGTGGGCGTCCAGCAAGGTGGGCATCAACGAGGTCATGTGCTTCATCGCCGGCCGCGGCGTGATCACCGATTCCGACGGAACCCGCCACGAGTTCGGGCCTGGCTCCGTGCACCACTACCCGAACGGGTGGCACGGTACCTGGCAGGTCGACGAGACCGTCAGGAAGTTCTACGTCATCACGAAGGCCTGAGCCGCGCGTCGATCAGGACGAGTACGTGCGCTTCGGCGCCCCGTACGTCGTGCGAGCGGGATTGGACACCCGCAAGGCATGGCAGTGCCGATGGGCGATACGAGCGTTGTCGTACTCGTAGGTCCCACCGCTGCCGATCGGAACGACGAAGTCGACCGTGGGGTAGGTGGATCCGAGCCGCTCTTCTCCCGCCGCAACCCGCCGTCGGTCGTCGGCGTATGTGCGCGTCCCGCAGAGCCAGCACTTGCCGCCCTGCCTCTTCTCCACCTGCTGCCAGCTCGGCGGACCCTTTCGGGCGGCGGCCTTGGCCGGATTCATTGCGCGCTCCTGGCTGCGCTGCGCGCGAGCTGCCTCACGATCGCGACGCCACTGCCTCTTGCGCTCGCGCGCACGCTCGCGCCGGCGCTTGCGGAACTCAGCGATCGGCTCCCTCAGGAGCAGCCCGAGCACAAGCAGCGCCACCACGACGCAGAAGATGATCAACCCCACGAGCCACATCCTTGCGCACATATCGACGACTACAGTCACGTGCAACGCTGGCCCGAGGGGTGACACATGAATCAGGACGATGCCCTTGAATACTGCCTGGGGCTGCCCGGTGCCTGGCGCGACGAACCATGGGAGGACGTCATCGTCGCCAAGGTGGGCAGCCACATCTTCGCGTTCATGAGCGAGGGTTTCTCGCTCGGAGTGAAGTGCGGATCCACTCGCGATGAGGCGAACGAATGGCTGCACCGCTATCCCGACGACGCCAAGCCCATGGCCTACCTCGCGCGCGGCGGCTGGAACAGTCTGGCCCTCAACGGCGCCATCCCCGTCGACGAACTCGAGGATGCCATCGATGCGTCGTACTTCCTGGTGGTTGAGCGACTGCCCAAGCGCGAGCGCCCGGCAGCACTGCCCGACCGCTAGCTGAACGTCGCTCGCTGACCCGCCACCATCGTCCGCAGGGCAACCAGCTGCTCTGCAACCCGAACGGGCGCGGTGCCGCCGAACGCTGAACGCGACTCGAGCGAGCCCCGCACACTGAGCACCTCGCGAACGTCGGGCGTCAGCCGCACGGAGATCTCCTGCAATTCGGCATCGGAGAGATCCCACAGCTCGGCATCGCGCGCCTCTGCCGCACGCACGCTCGCACCGGCGATTTCGTGCGCCTCGCGGAACGGCACGCCATTGCGCACCAGCCACTCTGCGATGTCCGTCGCGAGCGCGAATCCCTCGGGAGCCGACGCCGCCATCCGCTCGACGTCGAAGCGAAGGGTCGCGATCATGCCGGTCATCGCGGGCAGCACGAGGAGGAGCTGCTCGACGGTGTCGAACACCGGCTCCTTGTCCTCCTGTAGATCCCGGTTGTAACCGAAGGGCAGTCCCTTCAGGGTCGCGAGCAGACCCGTGAGGTTGCCGATGAGGCGCCCAGACTTGCCGCGAGCGAGTTCCGCGACATCGGGATTCTTCTTCTGCGGCATGATCGATGAGCCGGTCGACCAGCGGTCATCCAAGGTGGCCCACCCGAACTCACGCGAGGACATCAGGATGACCTCCTCCCCCATGCGCGACAGGTGCACGCCGATCATCGCTGCGGCGAAGAGGAACTCCGCCACCCAGTCACGGTCACTCGTCGCGTCGATGGAGTTGCCGAGCGCCTCGTCGAAGCCGAGATCGAGGGCAACCGCCTGCGGATCGAGTCCGAGGCTGGAGCCCGCGAGTGCACCGGAACCCAACGGCGAGCGTGCGGCCCGCTTGTCCCAGTCGGCAAGCCGCTCGACGTCTCGCCCCAGGGCATGGACATGCTTGGCCAACTCGTGGCCGAACGAGACCGGCTGCGCATGCTGCAGGTGCGTGAAGCCGGGCGAGTAGGTATCGACGTGCGCGGTCGCCTGATCGAGCAGGGCGCCCTGCAGATCGGTGACGGCGTCGACGATCCGACGGACATGGTCGCGCAGGTAGAGCCGGAAGTCGGTGGAGACCTGGTCATTGCGGCTGCGG
>CAIVQM010000463.1 GCA_903908025.1 uncultured bacterium | reverse complement strand
CGGCGACAACATCAACCACGCGGGATTTCGCCCTTGGTTCGCCGGACTCTGTGAGGTGCCCGTCGAGTGGCACCAACTAGAAATACGGAGATTCTATCGAGGAGAGTTGTCGTTCTCCAGAGACCTACCGGAGCTAGCCTCAAAGTCGGATGCCGTCGTGGTGGGTGGTGGCAACTACCTTGAATTGTGGCCGTCGAACACGGCGTCAGGCATGACCCTCGATCTGCCCCTCGAGCAATTGGGCTCCTGCGAGACACCGATCCTCCTGAATGCGCTCGGCGTGGATGGCGGGCAGGGCGTATCTGAACGGGGGCGTCATGGCCTGCAGATTCTCATTGACTGGATCGCTGCGGATCCTCGACGACTTCTCTCTGTGAGAAATGACGGCTCGTTCGCTCAGGTTGAGGAACTTTGCAGTTCCTCAAGTTTGGCCCATGTGCACCGGGTTCCAGACGCTGGCTTCTTCCAGGTGCTTTCGCAGCGGAACGGTTCAACCGGCGTTGACAGCACGCAGATCGCTGTGAACCTGGCCATGGATATGAGTACTCATAGGTATCCCGGGGGTCACAGCGTCAGCTACTCGGACTTCTGCACGCTGTTTGCCAAGGTAGTCGCGGATGTGTCTGTGGTTCACGCCGAAGCCAACTGGGTCTTCGTCCCTCACATCTACAGTGACCTGCGAATCATCTCCGATGTCCTTGCCGAACTTCCGGATCATTTGCGGAGGACGAGGGTGGAAGTTGCCGCCTACGGCTCCGGAGAGACTGCTGCCAAAGCATCCATGGGTGCCTATGCCAACTCTGACCTCGTTTTGGGAATGCGCTTTCACTCCTGCATCGCCGGCCTGAGCCTTGGTATCCCGACGATTGGGCTCGTGAACTATCCACAGATCGAGAAGCTCTTTGGCGAGCTTGGTACACCGCAACTTGCCATGGATGTGACTACTGCCGGAGGGGTTGCCCGACTAGGCCAAGCAATCCTCGCGCTCTTGGACGCCCCAGACAGCTCTTGGAGATTGGGGGCCGAAGTCCTCTACCGAGTTGGTGCGGAACGTCGCCGATTCGAGTCGACTTTGACGGATTGGCTTGTCCAGGTGGGGCTGACTCGATCCCGGGATGCAGAGTCCGCATGAGCGGCAAGACCGGGATCCCAATTCGGGTTCTGTCCTTTGTGCCTTTTACCGGAATCTGGCCCCACGCAGTTGCTGAGGCGCAGCTTCTGAAGTTGCTGGGGGACGGGGAGTTCGATCGCTACGTATTGACGTGTGGTCGTGGACTTCACAGCTTTTGCACGGTGATGGAGAGTCGCGGCATGAGCGCGGCATCCTCCCCCCGGCTGCGTGAAGCGACATGTGACAGGTGTTGCCGGGATGCAGGACTCGTCGCTCGCAATACGCTTTCCACGCATCATGATCTAGCCGAATTTGCGCTGGAGCAGGACGAGAAGTGGATTGAGAGTCAGATCGCAGATGTGGAGAGAAACTCGTACCTCGAGCTGGAGGTTGACGGATTCCCGATCGGACGTATCGCTGCGTACGAGACACTGATCAAGTTCAAGAAGACCTCCAGCGACTTGAGCGAAGCCGAATTCATGCACTACAAGGAAACGCTATGCAATTGCCTCGCCACGTATACGGCAGGGTCCCGTGCATTGGCCGCGATCAAGCCTTCAGTTGTCCTTGTCTACAGTCCCCAATACGGAGTCCCGGGGGTCCTGGCAAGCCTGGCCCAGGCCAACGGTTGCAAAGTGATCTTTGTGGAGGGAAGCTCGAATATCGCTGAGCGGTATTCCTCAGTCCGCCTCTGGAACTGGGCCAAGTTTGGTCTCGTCAACCCTGGCCTAGACGTCTGGGAGGATCGTCCCGTCAGAGACTGGAGCCGAGAGGTTGATCGAGCGCTGAACCATGTTGAGGAGCTGTCTGCGTCCAGGTCCTTCTCGGTCTACTCGGCGAAAGCACGTGGCGACTCGGCCCGGTCGCACTTCGGAATCGAGGCAGGGGTGCCAATCATTTTGGCGGCATTGAGCAGTTATGACGAGGCGTACTCGGCGGCTGTAATTGGAGGATTCCCCGAGAGCAAGTTCAGAAGCCACGTCTTTGTGGACCAGTTTGCGTGGATCGGGAACCTAATCGCATGGGCGCGTAGACACCCTGATGCATGTCTGGTTGTTCGTCTGCACCCCCGTGACTTTGCGAACAAGCGCGAGGGGCATGTGGCGGAGCAGTCCGAGCGGTGGGGTGCCGTTCTCACCGATTTGCCGGCGAACGTGCTTGTTGACCACCCGAGTGAAGCGTTCCCGCTGCACGACCTACTCGGCGATGTGAGCGTGCTGACTACTGGGTGGTCCGCGACGGCGATCGAGGCGATGCTTGAAGGTATCCCTGTGGTTACGTATGACCAATGTCTGCCCTCGTACCCTCCTGAGATTCATTCGTCGGGTGAGTCGGCACATGAGTACTTCGCCAATCTGGAGCAGGCGCTCCTGCTGGGGCGATCGTCTGCCCACAGGCAACGGGCGCTCGAGTGGCTAACCTTCAACTACGTTGAAGGCACTGTGCGAACAGGTGGACGCGTCCGTGACCGTGGCCCACGCATGACAGTTCGCGTGCGTTCACTATTCATCGCAGCGATCGAGCGGCTGCTTCCGGGGCTCGTGCATCGTTTCGACCTGGCCATGCCCGTTGACCATCGTGATCGCGTCAAGCTACGCAAGTTTGTGCAGGGGGGGTACGGTTCTCTCTTTGAAGTGGAGGCGACACGAGACTCGGGGCAGACACCCAAAGGCACGGGGCTGTGACTCCAATGCCTTCGTCTAGGGAACCAGGCACACGTGGTGCTCACCTCGGCTAGGCCGGTGATTACCTCACGCAGACCTGACATTCAGGGGCTGCGCGCGGTCGCCGTTCTCTCGGTCATCGCCTTCCACGCGCGGCTCAAGCTGCCAGGTGGCTTCGTCGGCGTTGATGTCTTCTTCGTGATCTCCGGCTTCGTCATCGCAGGCGTCCTGGCACGTGAGCTCGCTACAAGTAGCCGTGTCAGCTATCGGCGCTTTTACAGCAGGCGATTCAAGCGCCTGACGCCAGCGCTGGCGTTGACCGTAACGGTGACCCTTCTCCTCTCAGTAGTCCTTGAGTCGCCCTTTGGGGTTCAACAGGTGACGGCCGAGACGGGTTTGGGCGCGATGCTGAGTGTGGCAAACGTGGTAATCGCCCTCGTATCAGGACGCTACTTCGCCCCGGCGGCGGAGGCTAATCCCCTACTGAACACATGGTCGCTGTCAGTGGAGGAACAGTTCTACCTCATCTTTCCGATCCTGTTCGTGCTCGCATGGCGACATCACCCGAGGGCATGGTCGGCGAAACAGATGCTGACTTGGGTGCTTACGCTCGCGGGTCTCATTTCGTTTGCATTGTGCATTGTTGGGTGGTCGGGTGCGCTCTCCTCCTCGGTGGGCAATGCAGTGCTTGGGTTCTACTCGCCTGTGCCACGTGCCTGGGAATTCACGGCCGGTGCCTTGCTCTTTCTCTTCACGGAACGAAGGCGTGTTCGGACCGGGTTGGCAGTCGGCTGCGGCTGGGCCGGATTGGTTCTGCTGATCGTCTCCTTCTCGTCGATCTCGGATGCAAGGACGTATCCGGGGCCATGGACTCTGCTTCCCGTAGCAGCAACATGTCTGCTGATCATTGGAGGATCGGCGACAGGCACTGTGGTTTCGAGGGTTTTGTCAACGGGGCCGATGGTGTATCTCGGTGACCGCTCCTATTCGCTCTACCTTTGGCACTGGCCGATGATCGTGTTCGCGGAGGCATTGTTCCCGGGGGAGTTGAGTGCGCGCCTCGTCGCTGTAGCAGTCAGTTTCATCGTGGCTCTGGCGGCATACCGTTACGTAGAGGACCCCATCAGAAGGCATACGCCCACCCGTGCTGGGGGCTGGGCACGACTCGTGACTGCTGCGTTCATCCCCCCCGTCTTAGTTGCTGGAGTCCTTTGGCAGGGTGCCAATCACCTGTGGTGGTCCTCATGGCCCAACAATCGGGATCAGCAGTTGGCCCTCCAAGTAGCCCGAGACTGTGTGGATGTTCCCTTCTCGCCGGACGAGTGCACGTTCGGGGCCGTTGGCAACTCAGGGATTGTCCTGGTAGCGGGGGATTCGCAGGCCTACGCGGCCGTTGACGGCATCATCGCGGCGGCCGAGCCAATGGGTCTGCAAGTCGTGGTGACCTCTCAGTCAGGGTGCCCCTTCATCTCCGGCGGCGTCGATCCTGCCACTTCAGCCAGTTGCCTTGAGTGGCAGCAGGAGGTGATCAACTACGTGGCGCGAACGCGGCCGGCCGCAGTTGTGATAGCCAATCGATCAGCCGGCTATGTCAATCGCGAGTGGAGTTGGGTCCCCTTGGTCGATGGCCAGGGAAAGTCCGCCAGCAGCAGTGACGACGCGGCAACGGTTTGGCAAGCCTCCTTGTCGAATCTGGCATCAACGCTTGCCGAATCCGACACCCCGGTTCTGGTGTTGTCACCGATTCCAGATCTCGATGATCGTGGCGACTCACGATCCTTGATGGACCTTTGGATGAGAGGTGGGGTGGCCGCAACGCCGAAAGCGAGTCGCGCGGACTACGAGGAGACCAGAGCTTTGGTTGTCGCCGCTGAGCGGCGTGTCGCCGCCGACAACCCGAACGTATTGCTTGTGGATCCTGCGCCGATCTTGTGCGGGGTGGACGCTTGCCCCCGAGTCCTCGATAACAAGCCCGTGTACCTGGATTGGGGCCATCTCAACAGAGACGGCTCGCTAGCACTTGCGCCGCTTTGGCAGCGAGCACTCAAACAATCGTCACTTCTTGGGCAGAGGTAGTGAGGGCGCTAGCCGCTGGATGTGCGCTCGTCAATGGCGCTATAGGCCCAGTAGTTGTGCCTGCTGGTCGAAGCTAGACGACTGAGCACGGACCTCGTCGAAGGTGCCTAGCGCTGTTACGCGGCCCCCCTCGAGGTAGGCCACCATGTCACAACCGCGAATCGTGGCGAGCCGGTGTGCGATTGTGATGGTGGTGACGCTTCCCTCAAGGGATGCCAAGGTTGCTGAAACTGCACTCTCGGTCTCTGCGTCGAGTGCACTGGTCGCCTCGTCCATCACTAGCAGTTTCGGTCGAGAGTACAGGGCTCGCGCCATCCCGAGCCTTTGGCGCTGGCCCCCGGAGAATCGCACTCCATGTTCGCCAACAACGGTGTCGAGTCCCTCCCGATGGTCCCTCAGGAACTCGGCCAGGTGAGCCCGTTCAAGCGCCTCCCACACCCAGTCGTCCTCGATGGCCTCAGGGGGTAGGCCTAGGGCGACGTTCTCGCGTACGGTGGCATTCGCGATGGCCACGTCCTGCGGCACGTACGCAATCGCCCCGGGCCAGGTGGCCACAGCCTCAAGCGGAGGCAGACCCCCGATCAGGATGGTCCCATCGTTCGCCGATACAACTCCTAGGAGCACGTCTGCCAACGTTGATTTGCCCGAGCCAGTTGCACCCACGAGCCCGGGCGCGGCATTGGCTGGTGTCCGGCTAGCGCAGGTTCCAGGGCGTGCGGCGACGTGGGCAATGCGGCGTTCGTTTGGCGGTCCGATTGTCCGGAGGCCGCGTG